>CAIOHY010000370.1 GCA_903858205.1 uncultured Cellvibrio sp. | reverse complement strand
CCATTATCGTGCAGCTGCAGCGTGCAGCTGACGAGGCGCATCAAGCAATGAATACCAGCACTGCCTCCGCCCGCGATACTATCGACATAGCATCTAAAGTGGGTGGTGCGCTCGACAAAATTCGCTCCAATATCGGTGTTATTAATGACATGAATCATCAAATCGCCACTGCATCGCATCAACAAAGTTCAGTGGCGAATGAGGTGAGTAAAAATATTACCGCTATTCACGGGCTCTCGGAAAATGTGGTTGAAAATGCACAGGTTGTTAACCACAGCGGCAGTCAATTGATAAATGAAACCAGTGAACTGAAAAAACAAATTGATAGTTTCAAAGTGTAAGCGGATGTTTGGATGGCTAAGCTAAAAGCGGCGCAGTGTTGCGCCGTTTTTTTTTGCTAATTACTTAAAGGGTAGCGATTGCTCTGCTTGTTCTGCATAAAGGTGAATTTGTTTCGATTCCTGCTGTAAAAATTGCTCAATAGCGTTGCGAAAGCCAGGCTCTTTAATCCAATGGTTTGAGTGGGTAATGACCGGCTCAAACCCGCGCGCAATTTTGTGTTCGCCCTGTGCACCGCCATCAAAACGGGTCAGCTGATTGGCGATGGCATAATCAATTCCCTGATAGTAACAAGTTTCAAAATGCAGGAATTGATACTCTTCAAAGCAGCCCCAGTAACGACCGTAAAGTGTCGTGCTGTCGCGCATAAACAGCGCGGCGGCAATCACGCGTTGCGCTCCGTTTTCTGCTGCCTGCAAAGCGTTGATCAACACCAAATTATTGCTCATGGTTGCCCCGAGCTGCTGAAAAAATTCACCGCTCAAATAACCCGTGTGGCCGCTGCGTTTTAAATAGGTATTGCGATAGAGTGCGTAGAATGTTGCCCAGTCTTGTTCCGTTAATGCACTTCCTGTTTTTACCTCAAATACAAATCCCTGCTCGATAACCTGACGTCGCTCTTTAACAATATTTTTCCGTTTGCGCGAACTCATCTGCGCCAGAAAATCACCAAAATTTTGATAATCGCGATTAAACCAATGAAACTGGCAGCCCAGCCGCTGGGGAATACCTTGTTCGCGTAATTGCTCACTCGTGGCGCTGTCTGGAAACAAACAGTGCCAGCTGGAAATATTTTTCTCACTGCACTCTGTCGTTAGGGCTTGCACTGCCGCGTTAATCAATTCGGTTGTCTGCAACGCGGATTTGCATAATAGGCGCGGGCCGACGCAGGGCGTAAATGGAATGGCGTTAATCCATTTTGGATAATAATCAACACCGTAACGGCGATACGCATCTGCCCAGCTCCAATCAAATACGTATTCACCGTAGGAATGGGTTTTTAAATACCCGGGCATGGCTGCAACCAGTTCGCCATCGGCAAGTATCAGTAAGTGATGCGCTTGCCAGCCAGTTGCAGGGCTAGTGCAGCCACTGGTTTCGAGCGCCGCCAAAAATTCGTAGCGTATGAAAGGATATTCCGACGTGCAAAGTGAATTCCACTGGGTCGCGTCAATCTGGTGAATTGAATCAATAAACCGAGTCTGCACCTGTGTGCCCCTTTGTTTCAGATAGAAAAATCGACGATTAGATAAGAATCGGTGATCTGGATTGCGACGCCTATTGCGTCGCTTTGGCGTAAAGTTTCTTAACGTTAAAACCCATCGCTGGTCATTGTCGCTCGGACTACAGTAGAATCCGGTTATCTATATAACATCTGGTTTCTCAATGCCATCGCCCGAACCTGACCAAAGGCCTGTTACTTTGCGTCATCCCAGTGCCAGTTTATCTGTTTTACTCATGGCGTTTGCTGCGAACTTCACTGCCGAGCGGGTGCGGGTGCGCGACATTACCGAATCCCTCGGGCAGCGTTCCTTCGGATTTATCCTGCTGATATTTGCCCTTCCCAATTCTTTGCCGATTATCGGTATCCCGGGTGTATCCACCATCACCGGAATGCCGATGCTGTTTGTCGCGGTGCAGATGGCGCTGGGGCACAAACGAGTCTATTTGCCCCGTTGGATTGCCGATAGTTCGATTGCGACGGCTGATTTCCAGAAACTGGTTAACCGGGTTGCGCCCTGGATTCAGCGTATTGAAAGACTGATGCGGCCGCGTATGTCTATTTTAACCGCGGGCAGCGCCGAGCGATGGTTAGGCGCATTTTGCGTACTCTTGGCATTTTTGCTGGTGTTACCAATCCCGCTGGGGAACCTACTGCCCGCGTTGGGGATTTTGTTTATTGCTCTGGGCCTGATCGAAAAAGATGGTTTTTGCGCGCTGGCTGGCATTGTCATCGGCATATCCGCCTGGGTGTTTTTGAGCGGTTTGGCTTGGGTCGCGGTCAAGACAGTTCTGGCTATGCTCGATCAGATGGTATGACCTGGAAATATTCTGGAACGGATAATTTCCGCTGGGCCTATTTAACTCTGTTTGTATATCCCTCTAAATTTAACGTGATCTACCGCACCGTTAAAGCGATAACTTCCATCGATAATGCGCGCACCAAATTCCCCACACATTGTGTTCAGGATTTATTCATCCACGCCCACTAGTATCACCCCGGAAGACCTTACTGGAGATTATTAATTATGAAAAATTCACTGAAAAAAATGACTTATCTTATTGCTATTGCCGGTTTGGCTGGCAGCGTCAACGTCAATGCAGCTCCTGGTATTAGCTACAATTACGCGGCGTTGCAATTTATTGATCAAGATGTTGATGATTACGATTGCAATCAAGATGGTCTGCGTTTGAGCGGCAGCCTCGCATTGAATGATGATTTTTTTGCGTTGGGTTCTTATAGCGATGTGAGCGGCGGTCGCTGCGGTTCAGAAGCGATCAGCGCGGGTATTGGATACCACACGCTGTTTGGCGCAGACTCGAGTCTGTACGGTGCGCTAAGCGCAGAAAATATTTCCCCGGACATTGGCGGTAGCGATTCAGGTTTGGTGGTGGCTGCGGGTCTGCGCGGGTTTATCAACAATAATGTTGAAGCAAAAATCGAGCTCTCCCACCATACCGCATTTGATGGCAACACAGTGCTTGGTGGTGGAATCGCCTATTGGTTTGCGCCGCAGTTTTCAGTGACGGCTGATGTTGGTTTGGGCTCAGAATCGTCAGAAATCGGTATTGGTTTGCGCATGAATTTTTAAGCGCTTTATCGCTATAGCTACAATAAAAAAACCGGCACTGCCGGTTTTTTTATTGTTCCAATTAGTCGTGAGTGCTATTGGCTTGCCGCTTCCAATTCTTCACTCACCATTAGCCAGTTTTCTTCCGTCTCTTCTAGTTGAGTTTGCAGTTTTCCTTGTTCCGCAAGCAGCTCCTGCAATTTGGCTTTATTTTTGTCCTCGTAAATACTGCTGTCACCTAATAGATTTTCGATCTCACCTAAACGGTTTTGAAATTTTTCCATTTGGTTTTCGAGACTTTTTAACTTGTTGGTGAGCGGTTTTAACTGCGCTCGTTGCGCTGCCGATTGTTGGCGTTGTGCCTTTTTATCGACTTTGGCATCGCTTTCGTTTGCAATCGTTGCTTCTTTTTCAGTGGCGGCTGTGTTGGCTTTCTGCTGTTGCATCCATTTGTAATAGTCTTCCAGGTCGCCGTCAAACTCACTGACACTACCATCGGCAACCAGCAAAAATTCGTTCACGGTGTTGCGCAATAAATGGCGGTCATGGGATACCACAATCACGGCGCCTTCAAATTCTTGCAGCGCCATGGTGAGAGCGTGGCGCATTTCCAAATCCAAATGGTTGGTGGGCTCATCGAGCAGCAACACATTGGGTTTTTCCCAGGCGATTATCGCCAACGCCAAGCGCGCTTTCTCACCGCCAGAAAAATGCGTGATAGGTTCAAAAGCGCGATCGCCATGAAAATCAAAACTGCCGAGGAAATCGCGAATTTCCTGCTCGCGCGCCTGTGGTGCCAAGCGTTGAATATGTAGCGCGGCGGACGCATTAATATCCAGCGCTTCCAATTGATGTTGCGCAAAATAACCGAGCTTAAAATGTTCGCCATTGGTGCGATCGCCCGCCAGCAATGGCAATGAGCCGGCGAGAGTTTTTACCAAGCTTGATTTGCCCGCGCCATTAGGGCCGAGCAGGCCTACGCGTGTTTCTGCGCGAATACTTAATTCAACTTTATTTAAAACGACTTTAGTACCGTAACCGATGTCGGCGCGCGCGATATGTACTAAAGGCACCGACATTTTGTCGTTGCATTTAAAGGTAAATGTAAAAGGCGAATCGATATGCGCGGGCGCGATTTTTTCCATGCGCTCCAATTCTTTAATCCGGCTCTGCGCCTGACGCGCTTTGGTCGCTTGCGCGCGGAAGCGGCGAATATAATTTTCAACGTGTGCGATACGTTCTTGCTGCTTCTCAAAACTCGCCTGTTGCTGTGCGAGTTTTTCCGCGCGCTGGCGTTCAAACGCAGAATAGTTGCCGCTGTAATTATCGAGTTTTTGTTTTTCGATATTCACAATACGATCAACAATGTTGTCGAGAAAATCGCGGTCGTGCGAAATAATAATCAAGGTGCCGGGATAGCGTTTGAGCCACTCCTCCAGCCACAGGGTTGCATCCAGATCCAAGTGGTTGGTCGGTTCATCGAGCAGCAATAAATCCGATGGACACATAAGTGCTTGCGCGAGGTTTAAGCGGATACGCCAGCCGCCAGAAAAATCCGATACCGGGCGTTTGTCATCGCCTGGTGCAAAGCCCAAGCCGTTTAATAATTGCTGCGCGCGCGAGGGAGCAGTGTAGGCGTGGATATTTTCCATGTCGCTGTACAGATGCGCGAGCCGTTCGCCGTTGTGCTCCGGGTCTTGCAATGCGGTGGCAATTTCCTGCTCCAGCCGACGCAATTCGCTATCGCCATCGAGCACATAATCGAGCGCGCTGCGGCTGGTGTGGCCAACCTCTTGTGCCATATGGGCGACGCGCCATTGCTTGGGGATATCGACTGAGCCGGTATCGCTGTGCAATTTTCCAAGCAGCAATTGAAATAAAGTGGATTTTCCGGTGCCGTTAGCGCCGATCAAACCGACTTTCTGGCCCGGGTAAATAGTGAGGTCAGCAGCATCCAACAGAAATTTGGTGCCGCGTTGTACGGAGACGTTTTGTAATTGAATCATGGCGCGCATTCTAGCAGACTTGCCCCAAACCCCTGCTAGCGGATTTTGTTATGGCCTCAGTACTGCCGGAGAATTATGTATCTTTTTGGGATTTTTCCCTGCAGCAATATGCGCACCCCGGTGTTGCGGATGTCTGCTTGCAGCTGCAGGATCAGCATGCCGTCAACGTCAATCTATTGCTCTGGTGCGTTTGGCTGGAGCGGCGTGGATTGGTTTTGAATCAGGAACGCCTGGGCGAAGCGCAACAGCGTATTCAAGCGTGGGATGAGCATTATGTGGTCCCGCTGCGCCAATTACGGCGGCGGATGAAAACGGAATTTGGGTTGGCGGATGCGGGCATCGAACAAGTACGCCATCAAATAAAGCAGGCTGAACTGCTCGCAGAAAAACAGGTGCAGAAGCAATTGGAATCCGTTGCCGAAAATTGGCGAGATACCGCCAGCGACGCCCCTCTCTCTGCCGGACATAACCTGATTTTTTATTTGCAGGAATATAAGGTGAATGATTTTTCGCGAGTAGTGTCTCTGTTGGCGCAGGGCGGCATGCCAGAATCGACTAATGGGAAATAGGCGCTAGCGGTTAGGTGCGATGTTTTTCAGGGTGTAAAAAAGGGCGCCCGTAGCGCCCTCCTTTACACAACTGCGGTGTTAATCCAATACTTAGCTTAATGATCCCTGATCGTCATCAAACGGCAATGTTTCTGCTGATGGTGATTCCACGCTAGTGGTGATAGCCGGGGTTTCAACTGGCGTAGGCTCGGTCACGACTTCCGGTGTTTCAACAGCAGGTGCTGCGATTGGCTCTTCAACAGCGGTAGCAAGAGCCGTTGTGGTAGTTTCACTTGGTGCTGCTTTTGTCACTGGCGCTTTTTTGACTGGCGCTTTTTTCGCAACAGGTTTTTTTACTGCTGCGGCTTTTGGTGCCGCGGGGGTGGCGACAACGGCAGGTTGAGTAGTTTCAGGCGTTGCAGTTGCTTTGGTTTTGGTCGTTTTGGTTTTGGTCGTTTTGGTTTTAGGCGCTTTGGTTTTCGTTGTAGGGCTTTTGACGGGCTCTGGCGTTTTTGTTTCAGTAGCTGCGTTTTTTTTCGCTACTTTTTTGGATGCGCTTTTTTCAGCTTTTGCTGCAT
>CAIOHY010000369.1 GCA_903858205.1 uncultured Cellvibrio sp. | reverse complement strand
ATAAGTTTTTGGATCATCCAGCGTTTTTACTACTTTTTCCAAACGATCAATCATGCGCTCGTTGAAGCGATTGAAAATTGCAAAGCTATTATCGAGTTTGCCTTTTTTGTAATCGTCATCAAAGGTTTTGCGATATTTTTCGAATTCTTCAATATCAGACTGAATAAAAAAATTCTTGGCGCTATCGAGTGATTTTAAGTACTCATCAAAGTAGCGCGACGACAGTGCATCGTTAAAGTCCTGGTCTCGGTAGTGTTCGCTGTCCAGCTTTTGTACGAGATCGATCGCAGCTTTGCTTTGGTCGGGGGTTGGACTGAGAACATCAATTTTGTCAGCAAAGCTCAGTGAGGACAGGCTCACGATTAGGCTAAACAGGGTAAATTTTAGCGATCTCACAACAACAATTTGCATAAAAAATGTCTCAAAAAGTCAAGGCGCGTGTTTGAGGGGCGCCAATGCGTAGCGGTTGTATCAGTCTGCTCATAGCAACCTGTTTCAGCTTGGGCGGTGTTTAACAGGCTTCTTACTATAGCGGAATTGAACGATTAAAGGCAGGTATATGCCAGCGCTACCGCTGGCGCTATGTGGGGTGTTCATGATTGGGATTGTACTTTTGGCAAAAAGTTTCCCGGTGCTAATAGCAGGTTGTACTGCAATCAAACATCATGCGTATGAAGTCGATTTGATCCGCGTGAGTAATACTGGTGCTGATCACGTCGGAGACTTTGCGGTTTTCCCATTTATAGTCATAGCGAGTAAACGCGAGCTCGCCGTTCGCTGTTTCATCGGCGCCAACGACCATGCTTTGGTGGGGCGTTGTTTCCAGTATGTCCAGAAGTTCCTGGATGCTGGCTCCCAAATGCTGGTTGCCCAGCAATTCGTGGGCACCTTTGTGGCTTACGAATATATAGTCGCACCCGAGCATGGTGCTAAGGCTTATAACTAGCTCACCACGTTGCACGGCTTCTGCTACATCAAAAGTATGATTGCTGTGTGCGTGTGTTGGAGTTTCTTGAAGGTTTTGATTGAGTGCCATGCTGAGCTCCGCGGTAGGTGGTAATTATTATTCTTGCTTCCGGCAACTGGCCTTCCTAAAGAACAGAATCTAACAGTCAGGATTCGGAAAGGCTATAGCTGAACCGCATTAAATGTCGATAAATTTAACAATGTTTGAGTGAGGCAGCTCTCAATGTTGATACAAAAAAAGCGGCCTAGGCCGCTTTTTTTAATAAAAACATATAGTTGTAAGTGATAACTAATTGCCAGCTCAAGAGTTGGCTCGGTTTGCCAGTGTCTCTTTGATTGTATCGCGCATTTTACGCAGGGTTCTTTCAGTGGTCTCCCAATCGATACAGGCATCAGTAACAGATACACCGTATTTTAGGTCGCATAGATTCGCGGGAATACTTTGATTTCCTGCGCCTATGTTGCTTTCCACCATCAAGCCGATGATCGATTTGTTACCTTCCAGGATTTGATTGGCGACGTTTTCCATTACCAGCGTTTGCAGTTCGTGATTCTTGTTGGAATTAGCGTGGCTACAATCCACCATGATATTGGGAACTACTTTCGCTTTGGCCAATTCCTGCTCGCAAAGAGCAACGCTCACTGAATCATAGTTGGGTTTGCCATTGCCACCGCGCAACACAACGTGTCCGTAGCTATTGCCGCGAGTGTGGATAATAGCTACTTGACCCTCGGTGTTAATGCCCAGAAAGCGGTGTGGTTTTGATACCGACTGCAACGCATTGATCGCAACGGTCAGGCCTCCATCAGTACCGTTTTTGAAGCCCACGGCTGAAGACAATCCGCTTGCCATCTCACGATGTGTTTGCGATTCAGTCGTGCGCGCGCCAATGGCTGACCAGGTAATCAAATCGTGGAGGTACTGAGGTGAAATAGGGTCAAGTGCCTCGGTCGCCGCGGGCAAGCCCAGTTCGGAGATATCGAGCAATAATTGCCGGCCAATGTGTAAGCCTTCTTCAATCTTGAAGGAGTCATCCAAATAAGGGTCGTTGATCAAACCTTTCCAACCGACGGTGGTGCGCGGCTTTTCAAAATAGACGCGCATAATCACATAAATAGTGTCGCTAACTTCATCGGCCAGCTTTTTGAGGCGCTGGGCATAGTCTTTAGCGGCGGCTACGTCGTGAATGGAGCAGGGGCCTATGACTACAAAAATCCGGTGGTCTTTGCGATCCAGGATATTGCGCACAACTTCGCGACCTTGGGTCACAACATCGCGTGCTTTGTCAGTGAGTGGAATTTTTTTCTTGAGTTGTGCCGGAGAAATCAGCAGCTCTTGCGAGACCACATTCAGATCATCGACTTGGGTACTGGTCATAATGTTATTTCCTAAAAGTATCAATTCGTGGGCTATTCTACCTAAAAAAAATCAAAATGTGGGATGGTTTTGTAATGGATGTCAAAAATAAAGCTGACCATCCTGTTTTTAACGGTTTTGCGAGACAAATGATTTATTTGGTTTGAAAAATTGATAGGGAACATTTAGTTAATCCTTTAAAACCCCATTTTTTTAGAAAATTTATCCTTCAAATACGCCATCTACTGAGAATTGTGCTTGATATCTGATCACATCCTAGGTCGAAGAGTGGTCGCGTTTTGAACGGTGATAGGTAGGAAATAAGCCTAATGATTGCTATGGTTGGTCTAATTTTTTGGTTGGATTTGAAGGGATGGCTCAGTGTAAATGAATAACTCGCTTGTTTTATTGTTAGTGTCAGTGCTGATACCTATGGCGGCAGTCGCTGGCGAAACCCAGCGGACTGCCTTGGTATTGGGGGGTGGCGGTGCACGTGGTGCTGCTCACATAGGCGTATTGGAAGTGCTTGAGCGTGAGCGAATTCCGGTTGATTGTGTGGTTGGAACCAGTATGGGGGGGTTGGTTGCCGGCTCCTATGCTGCTGGGCTGTCTCCACAGTCAATGCGCGACAAGCTCGCAGCGGCAGATTGGACGGACATGTTTCTTGATGTGGCTGACTTTTCCCAACTTAGCTATCGCAAGAAAAAAGTTAGCCAGCGCTACCTTGGGGGCACTGAGTTGGGGTTGAGCAAGCGCGGAATGCAAATCCAACCGGGTGTAGTGGCGGGTGAGAAGATCAAGTTGTTTTTTAACCAATTAGTGGATGCCGATCTCGGCGAGCGTGAAATTCAGGAATTGGCCGTGCCGCTCGCTATAGTGGCAACGGATATAGGTACCGGAGAGCGTGTTGTTTTTCGCAGTGGCAGTCTGACGCAGGCGATGCGCGCGAGCATGTCTGTGCCCGGATTAATGGCGCCGGTTGAGTATCAGAATCGAAAATTAGTTGATGGCGGCTTGGTGGATAACTTGCCCATCGATGTTGCACGGGACCTGTGCAAGGCGGATAGGGTTATCGCCGTCAACGTAGGCTCACCGCTTAAGCCGCCGGAAAGCGTCGGCTCTCTCTTGAGTGTTACCGCGCAAATGATCGGCATTCTAACTAAACAAAATGTTGAGCGTTCGCTCGCAAGCCTGACCGGCAGCGATATCTATATTGCCCCTGAGCTTGGCGATATAAAGGCCTCTGACTTTGCGCGTTATGAACAGGCCGCCGATATGGGCAGGGTTGCTGCTGAACAGCAGTTATCAGCATTGCGTCGCTTATCTGTCGATGAGCGTGCCTACGCCGCTTGGGTGCATAAGAATACCGATGTGCGCGCCAAAGAAGTTTTTATTGACCGGATTGAGATTGCGCCACTTGCGCGTGTCCATCCGGAGTATGTTGCGCGACAAATTCATCAGCAGGAGGGGCAGTTGTTGAATCGCGCCCAACTGGAGCAGGATTTGGTGCGCATTTATGGTGATGGTTTTTATGAGGGAGTGGATTATCGTGTAACGGCTCAGGAGGGAAAAAATATTCTTGAGATCACGGCAAGGGAAAAAAATTGGAGTTCCGATTATTTAACTTTTGGATTTTCTATCGATAACGAATACCACCAAGGTTCCAACTTTACCTTGCGTAGCGCCTATCGCAATACATGGATGAACTCATTTGGTGGAGAATTTTTTGCTGCAGTAGACGTTGGTACTGAATCCGCATTGGAGTTGGATTTTTACCAGCCGCTCAACCAGCGACAAACCTATTTTATTGAGCCGCGCTATTTTAAAGGGCGCGAAAACATTGTGTTGTTTGCCGATGATGACAAGTTTGCTGACTATCAACTGGATACATCCTATTCCGAATTTTTGCTCGGCCGTAATTTGGATGTCTATGGCCAGGCAATTATTGGATGGCGCGAATATCACATCAAAGGCGCTGCTGATGTCAGCGCAATTGCATTGCCCGATGTGGAGGAGCGTTACGGCGGCACTTTGTTTTCAGTCAATCTTGATCGGCGTAATCGTATCTATTTTCCTTCACATGGTTGGCGCGGTGATATCACTTTTTTTGATTCCCACAATGAAGGCTACCAAAAACTCTCTGTTGATCTGGGTGGCGCGGTTAAATTAAATAATTTTGTTTTCGCAGGTCGCACGTTTTATGCATCGTCGCTAGCGAGTGACTTGCCTTTTTATGATGCGGTGATGTTGGGTGGTTTTTTGAATTTGTCCGGCTACGCCAGCAATCAAGTGATTGGCGATGATGCATTTTATTCCCACCTGCGAGCGGAGCGAATTATTGGGCGTATGCCGTTAGGCTTAAACGGCGATTTGCGTATGGGTTTCGCAGTGGAAGCAGCAAAATTGCAAACTGTTTACACGATGACGGATGCGGGGCAATGGTTGAATTCAGGGGTTGTTTATTTAGGAGGTGAAACACCGCTGGGGCCAGTCTATTTGGGATATGGCTTTACCTTGAGTGGCGATTACAATCTGTACTTTAAGTTGGGGGCGTTTTAATCGGTTGGCATCACGATAAGCCTTGCTGCTGCAAGGCTTATCGTGTCTAGCAATTAAAAATGAAAAATTGCAGCGGCGTAGGGGCCTTTGATATCCAAATTCGTTTGCACATCTTCATCGTCAATATTCACGGCTAATGCGCGATAGCCAACCTCGACTCCAAGATCCAGCGCTGAATCAAATGAGTAGCCGATTTTTGCGCTGTAGTCGGCTAAATCGTTGCCATCGTAGCTAATGTAATTGCCTTCAAAGCCTGCAAAAAAACCTGTCAAGGGCAAGTCAAACTGCACGTGTCCGAACGCGAGCGGAACTTGAATGTCGATATCGGTTTTATCGCTTGAGTTTGCACTTTTCGCTTCCAAATAACCTGAGTATTTTCGCAGCGTAACCCCGAGGTCCAGCGTCAGCCAGTTATCGAGCAGCTCGTAATAAAGTGCTGCATCGGTGTAGCTTAAATCAAAATCGGTTTTGAGATTGCTGCCACTGGGGTAGCTGATATCGCCGATGCTGAAATTATTCTGAAGCTGGCTGTTCTGTTCGCTACTGATGTTGTTTTGTTGCACCCTGATATTGGGCAGAAACAGTACCGGGTGTTCAATCGCGATGTAGTAAAAATTATTGTTTCCCTCTTCGATGCCCAAGTCATCCGTGGTGGCAGAGGGGTTGCCAATGTCGCCGCTATAGTCGCTTTGCCATGTGCCGGCACCCGCGTATATTCCGAATACAGTTTCGGCATGTGTGTGGCATGACACGACAAATGCGAGAGTGCAAAGAGGTAGCTTGAGAAGGCTGGGGT
>CAIOHY010000368.1 GCA_903858205.1 uncultured Cellvibrio sp. | reverse complement strand
GCCTTGGGGCTGAGGCTATCGATCTCATCCAAAAATAAACTGCCGCCATTGGCTACCGCCACCAAACCTTCTTTCATTTGACGCGCATCGGTGAAGGCACCCTTTTCATGGCCAAACAATTCGCTTTCCAATAAATCGTCAGCAATAGTCGCGCAGTTGATAGGCACAAAAGGGCAGTCAGCGCGCGCGCCCAAATAGTGTATGGCACGCGCCGCATTTTCTTTGCCAGTGCCCGTCTCTCCCTGAATCAATACCGTGGCCTGATGTTTCGCCAACTGCTGAATCAGCCCCAAGACCTGCACGAACCTGTCGCTCCTGCCACAGAGATTTAACTTGTAAAATTCCGCTTGCAACTCAGGGGTTATTGAAGGGATGACCTGGCTCATCATCAATTGTCCTTTTAAATACATATTGTTAAATGCAATTAAGTGAGGATCTTTACTGCCCGTGATCACTCGCTTTGGCTTCCTGCCCAGCTATAGTCGCTACTTTTTGGAAAGTATCACAGGCGCACTGCGAGCTATAGGCATTTCTCGCTGCCGCCCTGTGACTTTTTCACCTTCTTACAAATTGCAATTTATGCCAAGCCACAAACGCGCACTTTGACGCCAAATTATTTCTATCAACCGGCGCAGTGTGGACCAATTTGCTTGGCACAGGATTTGCGTTGGCGAATATAAATCAGGCGCTACTACCGAGGGAAATAGACGGTGACCGACAAGCCAAGCGCTGATGCGCAAATTGAAAAAATAGCGGATGAAATCACTCGCTACTTACATCAACACCAATTTGCGGCAGACACACTGGAAGGAATTTGTAATTGGTGGATTAGGCACCAGCCTATCGAAGATGACAAACAAGGGGTTCTAGCGGCATTGGAATATTTGCTGGCTCATGGGCAAATCCACAGCCGCCAATTGCCGGACGGCTCTATCCTCTATTCAGGCACGGCCAATTCCGATCCGAATCCCAACGAACCACTGCATTAGTGTGTTTGGCGTAGATTCTGGTTACGCCTTCCAATCACCCACAGCGACCCAAGGTCACAGGAGCGATATATGGCAAATTTTCACGGTTTGGGATTGGGATGGCATCGCGATCTACCCGACATACGCGACAGTACTGAAGCATCTGCGGCCATCAATAAGATTCTATCCAAATCCCATCGGCTGACCGCCGTTGTCAAAAAGAAACTACCCAAGAAAGTTGATTTACGCCGGTGGTGTTCACCCATTGAAAACCAGGGCAGCATCGGCTCCTGTACCGCCCATGCGGGCGTTGGGTTAATCGAATACTACGAGCGTCGCACCTCGGGTAAACATCTGGATGCGTCACGCTTATTTCTCTACAAAGTCACGCGGCAATTGCTCGGCTTTACCGGTGATGATGGTGCCTATCTGCGCTCCACTATGAAAGCCATGGTTCTGTTCGGTGTGCCGCCTGAAAAGTATTGGCCCTATAAGATCAGCCAATACAACGAATCACCCGATAATTTCTGTTTTGCCTTCGCGCAAAATTACAAAGCCATTCAGTACTACCGGCTCGACCCCGCAGGCCGCACACCCGCTGAGGTGCTCGCCGAAATCAAAAAAAGCCTCGCCGCCGAGCTACCGGCAATGTTCGGTTTTTCGGTTTACAGTTCGATGCCACCTCTGGGGGAGGGAACCGGGCATATTCCTTTCCCGGGGCGCGGCGACAGTTTGGATGGTGGCCACGCCGTGATTGCCATCGGTTATGACGATGACAAAAAAATCGGGAGCGAGACGGGCGCGCTGCTCATCCGAAATTCCTGGGGCACCCAATGGGGCGAAGATGGCTATGGCTGGCTACCCTACAAATATGTACTCAGCGGCCTTGCCGACGATTTTTGGTCGCTGGTCAAGCAGGAATTTGTCGATACTGAGTTATTTAATTAAGGCCAGCCCTTGGTTTTTTGCTCGCCCATGCTCGGCGTCCGCCGCAGCGGAATCACCGTCGCCACTGGCGTATTACAAGAGCGAAAATTAATTCAATATAGGCGTGGAAAAATCAGCATTCTGGATCGCGCGGGATTGGAAGCAGTCGCTTGCGGTCGTTATGAAGCGTTGACTAAGGATTATGCGTGGTTGTTTGAGTGATTTTTTATCCGAATAATTTTTAACTGAAAATTTATTCGGATAAAAAAACGCCCGCGTCTTTCGAAGCGGGCGTTTTTATTTAGCTCAGTACAGAGAAAACTTACTCTTCAGTAGCTTCCGCTGGTGCTGCACCTGACTCTTCAGCCAAAGCTTCTTTGATTGAGAGTTTGATACGGCCGCGTTGGTCTACATCGAGGCATTTTACTTTTACAACCTGGCCTTCTTTCAAATAATCGCTCACGCTGTTTACGCGCTCGTCGGCGATTTGAGAGATGTGGACCAAGCCGTCTTTGCCCGGCAGGAAGTTTACGAATGCGCCGAAGTCTACGATGCGCACTACAGTGCCTTCGTAGATTGCACCGATTTCCGCTTCAGCAACAATACCCATTACGCGCAGGATCGCTGCTTGCAATGCGTCGTTGTTGTCGGCGTAAATTTTAACGGTGCCGTCATCATCGATATCGATAGAAGATTGAGTCTCTTCGGTGATTGCACGAATAGTCGCGCCGCCTTTACCGATGATGTCACGAATCTTGTCCGGATGAATTTTGATGGTTTCAAAACGCGGTGCGTTTTCGCTAACCACTGAACGTGATTTGGCGAGCACTTTGTTCATCTCGGCGAGAATGTGTAAACGCGCAGCCAGAGCTTGCTCCAGTGCGATTTCCATAATCTCTTCGGTGATACCTTCAATTTTGATATCCATTTGCAGTGCAGTTACACCACTGGTGGTACCGGCCACTTTAAAGTCCATATCGCCGAGGTGATCTTCGTCGCCGAGGATGTCGGTCAATACGGCAAAGCCGTTCGCTTCTTTTACCAAGCCCATTGCGATACCCGCAACAGGTGATTTGAGTGGAACACCGGCATCCATCAACGCAAGGCTCGCACCACACACAGAGGCCATTGAGCTTGAACCATTAGATTCGGTAATTTCGCTCACCACACGCAGGGTGTAAGGGAAATCAGATTCTTTTGGCAACACAGCAGTCACACCGCGACGCGCCAGACGGCCGTGGCCGATTTCGCGACGGCCAGTTGCACCCATACGACCACACTCACCTACCGAGAAAGGTGGGAAGTTGTAGTGCAGCATGAATGCGTCTTTTTTGGAGCCTTCGAGGAAGTCGATGATTTGTGCATCGCGCGCGTTACCCAGAGTCGCTACTACGAGCGCTTGAGTCTCACCACGGGTGAACAATGCAGAGCCGTGCGCTTTGCCCAACACGCCAACTTCCACTTGAATTGGACGTACGGTTTTGTTGTCGCGGCCATCGATACGTGGCTCGCCCGCGACGATGCGCGAACGCACCAAACGGTATTCAACCATGCCGAATTCTGCTTTTACTTCATCGCTAGAGAAACCAGAAGTTTCAGTCGCCAATTCAGCAACAGCTTGATTACGCAGCTCGCCCAGACGATCGTAGCGTTTTGCTTTATCGGTGATGCGGTAAGCCATGCCGATTGAATCGCCAAAGTCTTTTACCAGTGCATCAGTCAGTGCCGTTTTTGCAGCAACTGGTTGCCAATCCCAACGCGGTTTGCCCGCATCGCGTGCCAATTCAGCACAGGCTTGTACAACTGCTTGCAGTTCCTGATGCGCATAAAGTACTGCGCCGAGCATAATGTCTTCAGGCAATTCTTTCGCTTCAGACTCCACCATCAACACGGCATCTTTAGTGCCGGCAACTACCATGTCCAACTCGGAGGTTTCGAGTTGCTTGAAGCTTGGGTTGAGGATGTAACCTTCTTCCTGGGTGTAGGCAACACGAGCGCCACCGATAGGGCCATTGAAAGGAATACCGGAAACAGCCAATGCTGCAGAAGTGCCAATCATGGCAACGATATCGGGATCGTATTGTTTGTCAGTTGATACAACGGTACAAACAACTTGTACTTCGCTGAGGAAACCTTCCGGGAACAGTGGACGAATTGGACGATCAATCAAACGCGAGGTCAGGGTTTCTTTTTCAGAAGGACGGCCTTCACGCTTCAAATAACCACCAGGGATACGGCCAGCGGCATAACTTTTTTCTTGATAATGTACAGACAGAGGGAAGAAATCCTGGCCTGGTGATGCCTGCTTGGCACCTACAACAGTACAGAGCACAGAGACTTCGCCCATGGTTACCAGTACTGCACCAGTTGCCTGACGGGCAATGCGGCCAGTTTCGAGGGTTACGGTTTGGTTGCCGTATTGGAACTTCTTAATAATCGGATTCACTCTTTTATCCTTTATATTCACTAAAAATCAATTGCGTTAATTGTTACGCGTCTATTTAAGTTTGCTCTTTGCATTCATATCAATAAAAAATCAGTACGAACTGTGCATCCTGCCCGAGCGCTCATTTTTACTCTCATCAGCGCAATTCCATAATTGCTTGGTACATTCAAACAACAGCATTACAAAATAAAAGTGCCCGCAGAGCGGGCACTGGACAAACTTAACGGCGCAGACCTAATTTTTGAATCAGAGCAACGTAACGAGAAGAGTCTTTACCTTTCAGGTAGTCCAACAATTTACGGCGGGCGTTTACCATACGGATCAGGCCGCGACGTGAATGGTGATCTGCCTTGTGGTCAGCGAAGTGGCCTTGCAGTTTGTTGATGTTAACAGTCAACAACGCTACTTGGACTTCGGGCGAGCCAGTGTCGCCTTCTGCTTGTTTGTATTCGTTTACGATTGCAGCTTTTTCAGAAGCACTCAGTGCCATGATGTTTTCCTCAATGAATATGCAATTCAATTACAGCCCGCCCGTGCATATTTACAGGTGGGTTGTTGCGGTGATTATCCAGCCCATAACGAGCAATGGATGTCATCCGCGGCTTTTTACCCGAGCAAGATAGCTTGCGGGTAAATTCGTGGGGCTTACTGCTCGACGCTTAGTGTTCACGTCTTAAGATTCATTAGCCGAGCGGTTCGCCAAAATTCGTTTAGGGGCTACGCCACCTTCATCGGTGATGCTGCCCAAACCGAGAAACACGCGCGGCGATTCCTCGGTTGCTGTACAAAAGACGCGCACAATATCACCTTGCTCGCCAAATCGATAGACCTTGGACACCATCACCGGATTACCCAAACGGAAGTAATGGGCGCTGTTGGCGGGCAATTCTACGGCGGGCAGGCTGGCAACAGGCGCATCAGTACTGAGCAGGTAGGCATCCAAAGCAGCATAGCCCGCTTCATCACCTTCTGCTGCTTGCCGCTCATCAAAATGAGCCTGCAGCTCTTCAAGCGTGATGCACTGGCTTTCATCAAACAGACCGGCAGCAGAACGGTGCAAGGTTTTTACGTGACCACCGCAACCCAGAGCAACCCCGAGATCGACCGCAATCGAGCGAATATAGGTGCCTTTGGTGCAGCGGATATCCAACTCTACCTCGGCCTCATCGCCCGCGCGAAACGCGAGAATATCGATACTGTGAATCGTCACCGGACGCGGTGCGCGCTCCACTTCAACGCCTTGGCGCGCCATTTTGTACAGCGGCTGGCCGTTGAGTTTCAACGCAGAATACATGGGCGGGACTTGCAAGATATCGCCAATCAACGGCTTGAGCGCCGCTTCGACTTGCGCGAGGGTGATCCCGGCAGTCGATTTTTGTTCGAGGATTTCACCATCAGCATCGCAGGTATCGGTAGTCGCGCCCAAACGAATGCAGGTGCGATAGCCTTTGTCAGCATCGAGCAAAAATTGCGAAAACTTGGTCGCTTCGCCGAAACACAGAGGTAGAACACCCGTCGCAAGTGGATCCAGCGCACCGGTATGGCCGGCTTTTTCCACAAAAAACAAGCGTTTAGCGCGTTGGAGCGCATGGTTGGAGGTCATACCGGCAGGCTTATGCAGCAACAATACACCGTCAACAGGACGGCCTTTTCTACGCGCCATCAGTGCGGCTCGCCCTTGGAGTCGTCTTGAGGAGCAGGCTGTTCATCATCATGCGGATGCAGGCTGTCTTCTTTTAAGGCACGCTCAATCAAGGTCGATAGTTGCTGACCTTTCACTGAGGTTTTGTCATAGATAAATTGCAGCTTGGGCACAGTACGCATGCTCAATTCTTTCGCCAAAAAGGTGCGCAAAAATCCGCTCGCCTTATTCAGGATCGCAGCGGCAGCAACGCTTTCTGTTTCATCATCAACGCCAACAAAGGTCACATAGACTTTGGCGTAAGCCATATCGCGAGTAACGGTAACTTCATTGATGTTGACCAAGCCAATGCGCGGATCGCGAATTTCATTGGGGATCACCTGCCCCAGCAAGCGCTGGATAGCATCGGAGACACGGTCTGAACGGGTAAATTCTCTTGGCATGCGCCACTAACCTCAATAATTACCCCCTCCCAACCTCCCCCTGACAGGGGAGGAGCTTTTACTCCCTCCCATTATTAAGGGGAGGGTTGGGGAGGGGTCAAAAATAACAAAGCCCCACCCCCATGACAGGGGTGGGGCGCAGGTGTTGCGACCGGCTTAGAGCTGGCGCGCGACCTCTTTTACTTCGTAGACTTCGATCTGATCGCCGACTTTAACGTCGTAGTTCTTCACGCCGATACCACACTCGAAACCGTTGCGTACTTCGCTCACGTCATCTTTGAAACGACGCAGGGATTCAAGCTCGCCGGTGAAGATCACCACGTTGTCGCGCAGTACACGGATCGGCTTATTACGCGATACGGTCCCTTCAATCACCATACAACCAGCAACCTGGCCGAACTTCGGTGAGTTGAACACTTCACGTACGTTGGCGATACCAACAATGGTCTCAACGCGCTCTGGATCAAGCATACCGCTGAGCGCTGCTTTCACTTCGTCCAGCAATTGATAAATGATGCTGTAGTAGCGAATATCAACGCCTTCCGATTCCGCCATGCGACGGGTTGTGCTGTCGGCGCGGACGTTAAAGCCCACGATGATGGCGCCAGAGGTAATCGCCAGATTCACATCATTTTCGGTAATGCCGCCGATGCCGGAAGAGATAATGTTCACTTGTACTTCATCGTTACCGATGTCGTTGAGTGACGCCATGATCGCTTCGAGTGATCCGCGTACATCCGCTTTAACCACCACAGTAAGATTTTTCTTCTGACCCGCTTCCATGTTAGAGAACATATTCTCCAGCTTGGATGCCTGGAAGCGCGCAAGCTTCTCTTTACGCTCTTTCTCGGCACGGAACTGGGCAACTTCACGGGCTTTACGCTCGTCAGTCAGCACCACGAAATCATCGCCAGCGCTTGGCGCGGTATCCAGACCCAGAATTTCAACCGGGGTAGATGGGCCCGCTTCAGTCACTTGTTGACCGCGCTCGTTACTCATCGCACGGACACGACCATAGCTTTGACCAGCCAGAATCAAATCGCCCTGCTTCAAAGTCCCTTGTTGCACAAGGATAGTAGCAACAGTACCGCGGCCTTTATCGACACGCGCTTCAATCACCACACCTTTAGCAGCTGCACTCGGTACCGCATGTAATTCCAGTACTTCGGCTTGCAGCGAGATAGCTTCGAGCAAATCATCAATACCCTGACCAGTATGGGCAGATACCTGGATAAACTGGGTATCACCACCGTAGTTTTCAGGGATAACACCCTTGACTACCAATTCATTGGTGACGCGATCCGGATCAGCGGAAGGCTTATCGCATTTGTTGATTGCAACAACGATAGGTACACCAGCAGCGCGTGCATGAAGAATAGCTTCTTCGGTCTGCGGCATTACACCGTCGTCTGCTGCTACCACCAGGATCACCACGTCAGTTGCCTTGGCACCACGGGCACGCATTGCCGTAAACGCGGCGTGGCCGGGGGTATCGAGGAAGGTGATTTCACCGCGTGAAGTCGATACACGGTAAGCACCGATGTGCTGGGTAATACCGCCGGCTTCGCCCGCTGCCACTTTGGCTTCGCGGATATAATCGAGCAGCGAGGTCTTACCATGATCGACGTGACCCATCACGGTAACAACCGGCGCGCGCTGCACCAAATCACCTTCGGTTTCGAGTGATTTTTCCAGTGCATGTTCGATATCGTTTTCACTAACAAGGACTGCCTGATGCCCCATCTCTTCAACCAGCAACACTGCCGTGTCCTGGTCAATAGATTCGTTCATCGACGCCATTACACCCATCTTCATCAGGCGTTTGATCACCTCGCCCACTTTAACGGTAAGACGCTGCGCCAATTCTGATACCGCAATTGACTCAGGAACATTTACTTCATGAACGATTTTAGTGGTGGGCTTTTTAAAGGCGTGTTTATTGTGCTTTTTGTGGCTCGCACGCAGATGACTGCGACGTGCCAATACATCGCTGTCTTCGCCATCTTCGGCAACAAAATCGAGCAACTCCAATTTAGGATTCTTTTTAGACGGCGCACCTTTCTTAACTGCCTTGCCGGCACCGCGCTTGTTGCGATCCGAGTCTTCGACGTCGTCATCGTCACGCTTGTGGCTCTTCTTGTGGCCATGACCATGCTTGGTATCTTCTTTATCCGCGGGCGGAGCAATTACTGCGACAGCAGGCTTGCCTTTAGCAGGGCCGCGCGCATCAGGGCGGGCAGTTTTCGCTGGCACCTGAGCAGCAGGTCTCTCTGCGGTTTTTTCAGTGCGCACCGGATTGCGGCGCGCCTCTTCAGCAGTGCGCTTGGCATCTTCACGCTCTTTCGCTTCGGTTAAACGCGCAGCCTCTTCTGCTTGACGGCGCTCAATCGCCGCACGACGCTTCTCTTCAATACCATCAGTGAAGGATATGCGATGAGAAGGCGCCTCAGCGGCTGCCACTTCAACAGCTGCCTCTTGCGCAACAGATTCAGCTTCCAGAGCAACAGCAACAACGGGCTCAGGTGCAAGCACAACTTCAGCGACCACCGGCTCGGGGGTCACTTCAATTTCTTGCTCTAGCTCTGATTCATGTTCTGCAACGGCGGATTCGCCCACTTCATCCTCACGCTTCACGTAAGTGCGCTTTTTGCGCACTTCAACATTGACTGTTTTACTTGCATTACCCGTACCGGTTTTAATGGTCGTAGTAGTTTTGCGTTGTAAAGTGATTTTTTTCGGTTCCAGCGCGGCTTCGCCATGGCTGCTCTTTAAAAAATTGAGCAAGCGCTGTTTCTCATCGTCAGAAACTTTCGCCTCGGCGCTTTTGTGCTGCAAACCAGCTTCGTTCATTTGCTTTAGCAAACGCTCGACTGGTGCGCCTATTGATTTGGCGAGTTCGTTAACGGTTACTTCTGCCATTGTTTTTCCTCAGGGATTGTTCGTTGCCTACAGGGTTTCGCTCACTAGAGTGGCTCACACTCAGGCAAACCAGGGCTCGCGCGCTTTCATAATCAGTGCGGCGGCACGAGTCGCGTCAACACCTTCAATTTCCAACAATTCATCAATCGATTGCTCGGCCAAGTCTTCCATGGTGACAATGCCGCGACGCGCAAGATTTGCGGCCAACGCGTTATCCATACCTTCCATATTTAACAAGTCTTCAGCAGGTGCAACACCTTCGATACGCTCTTCCGTTGCCAAGGCTTGCGTCAAGAGTGCGTCTTTCGCACGCGCGCGCAATTCTTCAGCGACATCCTCATCAAAACCGTCAATCGCTAACATTTCTTCTAACGGAACGTAGGCAACTTCTTCAAGCGTGGTGAAACCTTCTTCTACTAATACGCCAGCGATATCTTCATCGACATCCAGCGCACTCATAAACATATTGATGTAGCTGCCGGATTCCGCCTCTTGTTTGGATTGCCATTCAGCAATACTCATGACGTTGATATTCCAACCAGTCAATTCACAGGCAAGACGCACATTCTGACCACCGCGACCAATCGCCATCGCCAAATTTTCTTCGTTAACTGCCAAGTCCATTGAACCAGCATCTTCATCGACCACAATCGATTCAATTTCAGCAGGGGACATAGCGTTGATTACAAATTGTGCCGGATTATCATCCCAGAGCACGATATCGACACGTTCGCCACCCAATTCATTCGATACCGCTTGCACACGCGAGCCGCGCATACCCACACAGGCACCGACTGGATCGATACGGCCATCATTGGTTTTAACCGCAATTTTTGCACGCAGACCAGGGTCGCGCGCAGCACCTTTAATTTCAATTACTTCTTCAGCAATTTCCGGCACTTCAATTTTAAATAATTCCACCAATACTTGTGGATTAGAACGGCTCAGTAACAATTGTGGGCCGCGCGCTTCAGTGCGCACTTCCAACAGCAATGCACGGATACGATCGCCCATGCGGAAAATTTCACGGCCAATCAGTTGGTCACGTGGCAACACGCCTTCGGCGTTATTACCCAAATCAACAATAATGCTATCGCGGGTCACTTTTTTCACGGTTCCGCTAATCAAATCGCCCATACGATCGCGATACTCATCAACCATTTGTGCACGTTCAGCTTCACGTACTTTTTGTACGATCACTTGTTTGGCAGTTTGCGCAGCGATGCGGCCGAACTCAGCATTTTCAATTTTTTCGCGGTAGGTATCACCTACTTTCAATGATGCGTCTTTATCGCGCGCTTCATCCAAATAAAGTTGGGTACCCAACTCCGCCATTACGTCGTCACCAACCAATTCCCAACTGCGGAAGGTTTCGTAATCGCCAGTGGTGCGATTGATCAAAACGTCGATTGATGAATCCTCATCGAAACGTTTTTTTGTAGCAGTAGCGAGAGCAATTTCAATCGCTTGAAAAATTAATTCTTTATCGACGCCTTTCTCGTTGGATACCGCATCAGCGACCAGCAAAATTTCTTTGTTCATTGGTTTGCCTCTGTTAACTCCTCAAGCTAGTGAAGTGCTAGACCCACTAGATAATTACGTTTTCCGTTTTACTATTTCCACAAAGCTGTGCCAGCAAAAACTGCACGCACGCGTTGAATTTAATCTTTATCCGTTAAATTATGCTCGCGCATCAAATCGTCGTAGCGCGGCTCTACATTCGCTTTATCGATCACATCAATCGACAACTGCACTTCCTTATCATCCACTTGCAAAAACACATCGCCATTTTCCACTTTGGTGATTACGCCTTTAAAACGGCGACGACCATCGCGTGCAATCCGCAAGCGCACACTAATAATTTCACCAATGTAGCGTACATATTGCGATTCTTTATAGAGCGGGCGATCCATACCGGGAGATGAGACTTCAAGTGTGTACTCGCCATCGATCGGATCTTCTACATCGAACACACTACTCACCTGACGACTGACACGCTCACAGTCATCCAGCGATACGCCGTTGGGGCCATCGATAAAAATGCGCACGGTGGTGTAACGCCCCTGCGTCAAATATTCCAACCCCCACAACTCGCAACCTAATGCAGTGGCGACAGGTGAAACCATTTGCTCTAACAATTCTTGCTTGGAAGCCATGCTTTAATCCGCACTCAAACCAGCTCTGCAAAATGCAGAAGCCCAAAAAACAAAAATGGGCACAAGGCCCATTCGAACGTTTACTACATTCACCGCACAGGCCGTACGGTGGGGGCTATGCCCGCAAACAACAAATACAAAAAAGCCCCAAAAAGGGGCTTCTCGACCGAATTTGCTTTACAAAAAAGCAAATTCATAACCTCTTAATTTCTGGCGAGAACCGGGAAATCCCTTTTCTTCACCGCTTCCTGCTCATATAAGCACTAGCAAGAAACCAAAATTTTGGTTGCGGGGGCAGGATTTGAACCTACGACCTTCGGGTTATGAGCCCGACGAGCTACCAAGCTGCTCCACCCCGCGACTGAAACTCACATTTGCCAACTGCTCAAGCGAGGCCGCGAATTATAGGGAGACATATATATGCGGTCAAGGAAAATAAACATTTGAGCGCAACAAAAGCGAATCTGGATACATTATTGAGCAATACGTTTAATTAGACAGCAGCCCGCACAGTCATGTCGAAAATTAGCAGCAAGAAATGACAATTCAATTAACGCTAGACGGTTTTATTCAAGAAACTACCTATGCCGGATTCCGAATCAAGTACGCCAATTTCAATCAAGCGACGATTGAGATCAATATTGCGCTTGGCGCCTTCATTAAAAAACTCTGCGCGCGCCTGACGTTGATCCAACAGACGTTGCTCAGCCTCAAAACGCTCCTGATCGGCTTGTAACCGCGCTTCCTCTTCCGCCAATCGCTGCTTTTCATCCTCAGCTTTTACTTGAACCCGTTCAGCGTCTTGGGAACTATCGACACCAGACGACTTATTTTGCCCATCCGCTTTATCAACACCTTCGCGGCGCTGCTCTGACTCTATTGCTTGCTGATCACGTAATTCCGCGCGTGCCTGCTGCTCCATCTGCGCCGCTTGTGCGGCTACATTACTGTCTTGCGATGATGGCTCCGCCGGAGCATTTGCCGCTCTGCGCAACTGCTGCGCTTTACGCAGAGTCGCCTCAGGGTCACCCGGAATAGGAGATGTATCAATCTTGACCTCTCCGCCAACAGCATAACTGACGCCATCAGGACCACGAACGAAAGAATAAGTCGGACTACTGCCATACTGGCCAGCAACTGCGGCATGCGCCTGCTCGTGAGCACGCACTTCTCGGTCGCGCGCCGCCAGCTCCTGAATTTGTTCTCGCTCGACTTGCTGGCGCTCCTGTTCGGCGCGACGCTTTACAGCGGCATCTTGCGCAGCCCGATCACCACCCTGAGCACCGCGCTCAACCCGGTCGCGCTCAACTTCATCGTTGGGACGCTCATCGGGTAGGCGACGATTCTGCCCTCGCCCCAACTCTGCCAACTGCTCGGTAGGACGAAAGCTGGACGATTTAAGATCCGTAGATTCCTGACCAACTGGCGCTCGTCCCATAGGCACGAAGGGCGCTACAGTATTGGCGAAGCTAGACGGAATATTATTGATCACTCAAATCACCTCACAGATCTGCGGATATCCGCACAATCACGCTTTCACATCCAACAAAGTACCGATAGTTTCATCGGCCGCCCTCACCACCTTTGCAGAGCTATCAAACACTTGGCTCTGCACTTTGATGTTGATCAGCGGCTCAGCAAGATCATTCGCCTGGGGGTTATCGCGCTGGGTAGTGCCCGCCTGCGCAATTTGCTGTGCCGATTGCAGCATCGATGACTGGCTTTTTTGCATACCAATCAGACCCTGGTTGACTACAGAACCTACGTCCATCAGCGTGTCCTCGTTAAATGGCTTTGAAGATGTAAACTCAGGGGAAAATAGCGAAAAACACTTCGCCGACCCTAAGTAATAGTCTACGCCGCGAAACGACTAAAAAACAGGCGATATTGCCGGAGGCAGCGGGCGTTTTAAGACAAGTTTGATGTAAAAAGCGCCGTAATATAACTCGCAATTATTCGATCTTCTCACCGGTCGCAGCAAACAAGCCGATCGATTGCTGGTAATCGGAGATGTGTTTCGCCTGCTCAAATACACTTTGAGCGGTGAGCTGCAAACTGCTGCGCACCGGTAGTTTTGCAGCCTGCAATGCGCGCCCACTCCAGGTGTTGCAGTTACTGAACACGCTGTAATGTCCGCTCGCCTGATAAAAATTGCCCGAGTCAGTCACGTAGGCTTGCAGAGGAATCACTTGCCCTGACTCGTCAAGCGCAAAGGAGCTATCCAAATAGCGAATCAACTTGCGCACCCCCTTATCCGTTATCGCAATTGGAACACGGGTTTCCGGCGG
>CAIOHY010000367.1 GCA_903858205.1 uncultured Cellvibrio sp. | reverse complement strand
GTGGCGGTAGATTTGCTCGTGGATCTTACCGCCACGACGGATCGTCAGTTTCAGATATTCAGACAGGGCGTTTACTACCGATACACCCACGCCGTGCAGGCCGCCAGATACCTTGTAGGTATTGTCATCAAACTTACCGCCCGCGTGGAGTACGGTCATGATTACTTCAGCGGCTGATACACCTTCTTCGTGCATCTCAGTAGGAATACCGCGGCCATTATCAGAAACAGAGACGGTTTCATCGGGGTGGATAACCACTCGCACTTCGTCACAGTGACCGGCGAGCGCTTCATCGATAGAGTTATCGACCACTTCAAACACCATATGATGCAAGCCTGAGCCATCATCTGTGTCACCAATGTACATCCCTGGGCGCTTACGCACCGCATCCAAGCCCTTAAGGACTTTAATACTGGACGAGTCGTAAACATTCTCTTCTGACATAGCATTTCTCCGCTTTTTTGTTCAGTAGCAGCTTGAATGAGCAAAGCTGCGCATAATCTCTTTAGGTAATATCTCTATAGACGAGAACCAGATGATTAACTCACCTCGGTGACCCTACCCTGTTCCACGTGGAACATTTTTGGGGTTATTTCTGCCTTTTTACGCCAGCTAGACGCCAGGGTTTCTGACTCTACCCCGGTAATAAATACCTGAGTGCCCATGGTATACAACCAATGAACCAACAGACCACGGTGATTTTCGTCTAACTCTGCCGGCAAATCATCTACTAAATATATGGACTTACGTCCGGTGAGCCGCGTAAATACATAACCTTGGGCAATTTTTAGCGCACAAACTAGCAATTTTTGTTGGCCGCGCGATAGAACTTCTGCGGCATCTAAGCCATTAACCGTTATTTTTAAATCTGCTCTTTGACTGCCTAAGTGGGTAAAGCCTTGCCGTTTGTCGCGTTCAAAGCTGGCACTGAGGACATCGGCATAGTTCTTATCTTTATCCCAACCCCGATAGTAACTCAGAGCGATACCATCGATATTGATAAGCTCTTTTAACAACTCTACAAAGGTTTCCTGAAATTGAGCCATACACTGGGTACGAAATTCATGGATTGTATCGGTTAAGCCGATTAGTTCTTTGTCCCAAGTGGCCAATTCAAAGGGGTCTATTCTATCACGGCGCAGCAGGCTATTGCGGTGTTTCAGGCAGCGCTGGATAGCTTTCCATGCCGGGAAAAAATTAGGTTCCACGTGAAACACTAGCCAATCAATAAACTGCCGTCTGACTTTCGGACTACCCTCCAATAATAGAAAGGTATCAGAGTTAATTACTTGCACCGGCAAATAACCCGCAAGATCTGCCGCTGAAGCAACCACAACACCATTCACCTTAAAACTGGCATCACCATCAAGACCACGGCTAATTCCGATTGGAATATCTGAACCATCATCCGCATGGACTCGTCCAAAGACAGTAAGCGACTGCTGCTGGTGTTTAATCAAGGGTTTATGTTTATGAGTGCGGAATGAGCGACCAAGCGCTAGCAGATTGATGGCTTCTAAAATACTGGTTTTACCAGAGCCATTTTCGCCATAGATAAGATTTACGCGGTCAGAAGGCGTCAAATCAACGCGATCTAAATTACGCAGATTTTGAATAAGCAGACGTTTTAAGGTCATACGACCAACAAGGCAGAAACTACCAATGCGCCCTTAAAGGCGCATCGGCATAACTACGTAGAGGGAATCACTATTTTCCGGCTCTTCCAACAGGGCGCTGGAGTTGGCATCCGAGAGGGTGATCTTTACATTCTCATTGCTGATAACGTTGGTAATATCCTGTAAGTAACTTACGTTAAAACCAACTTCAAGGGATTCACCAGTGTAATCTACTGTGACCTGCTCTTCCGCCTCTTCCTGCTCTGGGTTGTTTGCGACTATTGTCAGAACGCCATCTGACAACAACAGGCGGACGCCGCGATACTTTTCATTCGATAAAATCGCTGTACGCCCAAAAGCCTGTTTCAACTCCAGACGAGATCCTATGACGATCTTATTTCCGCCGCGAGGAAGTACGCGCTCATACTCAGGAAACTTGCCGTCAACCAACTTGGAAGTAAACGTATAGTCCACCGACGTAACACTGATATGATTGGCACTAAGAACCACCTCAACCTGTGCACTTGAATCATCCAACAAGCGTGATAACTCCAGTACACCCTTACGCGGCAAAATGGCTTGAATAACCTCATTGGTATTAACTGCCACGGCGCGCGTACACATCGCCATACGGTGACCATCAGTCGCTACTACACGCAACTGATCCTGACGAACCTCCCACAACATACCATTCAAGTAGTAGCGCACGTCCTGCTGTGCCATTGCAAAGGCCGTACGTTCGATAAGCCGTTTAACTTCTTGCTGAGCGCAACTGAAACGCAAATTGCCCGGCGTGTCTTCCACATTAGGAAAATCAGCCGCAGGCAATGTAGAAAGCGTAAAGCGACTGCGGCCCGACTTAACCATAATTCGGCTTTCTTCAAGAAAAAACTCAATATTGCTCCCATCTGGTAGGGATTTACAGATATCAAGCAGCTTACGTGCGGGAACTGTGATATCGCCAGAGACGCCTGCCTGCTCCAACGTAATGCGCCCAACGATTTCAACTTCAAGATCAGTACCCGTAAGAGAAAGTTGATCTCCGCTTAACTGAATCAACACGTTAGACAAAACCGGTAAGGTTTGTCGACGTTCCACCACACCAGCTACTAATTGTAAGGGTTTGAGCAAGGCCTCGCGGGATACGGCAAATTTCATGTGATGGTCTCTTAAGTAATCTTCCGGGACTTATTGAATAATTATCGCTAGGGGATCAAACAGAAAACAACGGTGTTTATAAATCAAGTTGTCAGCGAACGCAGCAAATTTTTCATATCCTCGCGGATATCGGCGGTCTCTTCCTGCAATTCCTTAATTTTTCGGCATGCATGTAATACGGTAGTGTGATCACGACCGCCAAAAGCCTCGCCAATTTCCGGGAGACTATGGTTGGTCAACTCTTTGGCTAACGCCATTGCGACCTGCCGAGGGCGGGCGACCGAACGGCTACGGCGTTTGGACACCATATCATTCATTTTTATCTTGTAGTATTCGCATACCACACGCTGGATATTGTCGATACCAACCTGTTTATCCTGCAGCGCTAACAAATCCTTTAACGCCTCTCGCACAAGTTCAACATCAATAGGACGACCAGTAAAGTTAGCACTGGCGATAACACGCTTGAGTGCACCTTCAAGATCACGCACATTTGCGCGAATCCGTTGAGCGATAAAAAATGCGGCTTCATGTGGCAAGTCAATATTCACCTGCTCTGCCTTTTTCATCAGAATCGCCACACGAGTTTCCAACTCTGGTGGCTCTACCGCCACTGTAAGACCCCATCCAAAACGCGATTTTAAACGCTCTTCCAACCCATTAATTTCCTTGGGAAAGCGGTCACAAGTAAGGATGATCTGGCGCCCACCTTCGAGCAGCGAGTTAAAGGTATGGAAAAACTCTTCCTGAGAGCGCTCCTTACCAGCAAAAAATTGGATATCGTCAATCAAGAGCGCATCCATCGAACGATAGTAACGTTTAAAGTCATTAATCGCATTCAACTGCAGCGCCTTCACCATATCTGCAACAAACCGTTCGGAATGCAAATAAACCACTTTGGCATTTGAATTCCTTGCGACCATGGCATTACCAACAGCCTGCATCAAATGAGTCTTACCTAAACCAACGCCGCCGTAAATAAAAAGGGGGTTGTAAGCACCACCCGGATTTTCTGCGACCTGACGTGCCGCTGCCAAACCTAACTGGTTCGACTTACCTTCGACAAAGGTAGCGAAAGTAGATGACACATTTAAATAATTACTGTGTTTGAGGCCACCTTCAACTTCCAACTCAGGTGTAGCACGAGGGGTATCAAAACCACTTGCCTCAACAATAATATCGCGGACTTTAGCGTCTTCAACACCTTTAGCAGCCGTTTTGACGGCGTTCGACGAAATTGTATAACTATCACTATGTGCATCACGAATCGAATGTTGGCTACCAAAAACAACTGTCTCTTCTGCTTTCTCTATTAGAGATGAAACCCCATCGGAACCAGCTGATTCAAAACCTGCCGCAACTCTCTGATTTGCGGAGCTGACCTGAAACCCCGCCACCGACCGAGGCGCAACACCTACAGCTACGCGCAAGTTATTATCTTGATGATAATGACTGGCAAGTTCGCGAATACGGGTGAGGAATTTTTCAGCCACCCAGTCGCATATAAAACGGTTGGGCGCCAGCAACCGCAACTCCTGCGGTGAAGTTGACTCATCAATTTGTAATGGCCGAATCCAGGTATTGAACTGCTGCGAGGGCAATTCGTCCTGTAAGCTGGCCGCACATAATTTCCAAATTGACTGAAGCAAACCAAAACTCCCAAAACACCAAATGCTGTTGATAACGACTGAAATGTGTATAACAGAGAAAAGACTAGACCCGCCATCATTACTGATGGACTCCGAAAAGAACGTAAATCACGGATTTATACGGGGGGAGCCAAGTCTACTCCCGCACTTCATAGTTATCCACAACAAAAGCCAAAATTATTCTAATCGACTAAAACTTAGCTATTAGAATTCAAACAGTTACGATAAATCGTCAAACTTTAAAAAGTGATAACTGACAGCTAAAAAGCATAATTTAAACGACACAACTGTGGATAACTCTGTGAATAAAATATGAATTAACTGAGGAAAAACTGGTAAAAAATGTGCACTGTTAAATTTGCCCATTTTTGTAGATTATTTGCACAAAATAATTTGCTTTAGGCACTAGCATTCATTAGAATCCCGCCTCTTTTCGCACGCCGTGTGAATTAACTCAGGATTTTTAACAGGTTTATCATGAAAAGAACATTCCAACCCAGCAATCTGAAACGCGTTCGTAACCACGGTTTCCGTGCTCGTATGGCTACCAAAGGTGGTCGCTTGGTATTGGCTCGTCGTCGCGCCAAAGGCCGTGCAGAACTGACTCGCGTTTAATCACTCGCGCTTCTTGGTTCACTAGCAGTTTGTTGAAATTTGTTATTGGCAAACGTGAGACAAAGTAGTCGATAACGGTCATTCCCAGACTATTTTTAGCGCACTTATGCCAGCCAAAATAGAATTTCAACAGTCTGCTAGTTTGAATCAACCCCAAAGTGACATTTGCTTTGGTTCAGGTTCCAACTCAGTATCTTTCCGTTTTACCAAATCCCTGCGATTACTTTGCGCCGCTGACTTCAAACCTGTGTTTGATGACGCTCCCTTACGCGCCTCTCATCAATATTTTTTGATCCTCGCCCGCTTCAACCAACAAACGCAACCGCGTTTGGGATTGGTGATGGCCAAAAAACACATGAAGTTGGCAGTCGAGCGCAACCGGATGAAGCGCCTGATCCGCGAAAGCTTCCGTACGCAACAAGAAGCATTATCCGGCTTGGATATTGTGGTTTTGTCGCGCAAGGGAATGGATAGCCTGTCCAATAGCGAATTTAGCCAGCAATTAAATCAACAATGGCAGCGAATTTTCAAAAAATTGCGCCATCATCGGTTAACATCGCAGACGCAAAACCCAGAGGCAAAGCAAAAGGTCGATACAGATGCTAAAGCGACTGATCACTAGCGGTCATTCCGGTTTGATCTGGCTAGCGGTAAAAATGCTGCATGCCTATCGCTATTTTTTAAGCCCATGGATCGGCAATCAATGCCGCTTCTATCCCAGCTGCTCACATTACTCGGAAGAAGCAATTGTGCGGCATGGATTTTTTACAGGGTCTTATCTAACCCTGCGCCGCCTACTAAAATGCCACCCCTGGCATGAAGGCGGGCTGGATCCGGTACCCGAATTGAACAAGACCTGTTGTTCTTCTATTCACTCACACACTACTGATGGCAGTCATTAAGATGGATTGGCAAAAAAACCTATTAATTGCAGCAATTCTCGCGACCTTATTGATGTTGGTTATTCGCTGGCATGAATATCAGGAAAACCTACCCACACAAACTCCGGTAGCTACACAAACCACCACAAATACCGGTTCAATTCCCGCAGCGACTGCTATCAACAGTGATATTCCCATCGCCGCCAATAGCCTGTCTGAAGCAGAAAAAACCACTTTGGCTGCCAACCAACTGATCAAGGTGAAAACAGACAGTTTTGATCTGGTTATTAACCCCCTGGGTGGCGATATCGTGCAACTGGCACTGCCACGCCATTTCCTTAAACTGGATACCCCCGACCAACCCTTCGTACTGCTCGATAACCGCGACAACCACACTTATCTGGCACAAAGCGGTTTGATCGGCACTAACGGTACCGATACCGCTCAAGGTCGCCCCCTGTTTAACAGTGAGAAAACCGAATACACCTTGGCAGAAGGCGAAAAAGAATTAGTTGTTGACCTGGTGCTACAGCAGGGAGAAGTCAAGATCACCAAGCGCTACACCTTTACTCGCGGTGATTACCTTATCAATGTTCAATACTTGATCGATAACAAAAGCGCAAATCCCTGGTCGGCGCAGCTGTACGGCCAAATCAAGCGCGACAGCCAAAACTTTGTAAAAGTCAGCGCTTTGGAAATGAACCCCTTTTTGGGCGCAGCAATTACCACAGCCGATGAAAAATACAAAAAAATCACCTTTGCCGATATGGCCGAAAAAGAAGAGAAGGTGGGTGTTCAAGGTGGGTGGGTCGCAATGGTGCAACACTACTTTATCAGTGCCTGGATCCCCGATGCAGCGAGTCAAAATACCTATCATTTACGCAAGTTAGGCGACAATGACCTTTATTTGATGGGCTTTACCGGAAAAGTTAATGAGGTTGCACCTGGTACACAAGCTACTATTTCAGCCGGATTTTACGCCGGCCCGAAAGATACCGAGCGCCTGGAACAAATCTCTCCCTACCTCGACCTGACTGTCGACTACGGCTGGCTATGGTGGGTCGCCAAACCTCTGTTCTTCGTTCTTAAGTGGATTCACGGTTTAGTAGGGAACTGGGGTCTGGCAATCATAGGCTTGACCCTGATTGTAAAAGCCTTGTTCTTCAAACTCTCTGCAACCAGCTACAAATCCATGGCGAAAATGCGCAAGTTAGCGCCGAAAATGGCAGAACTCAAAGAACGTTTGGGAGATGACCGCCAAAAATTCTCGCAAGAAATGATGAAGATGTACAAAACCGAAAAGGTCAATCCATTCGGTGGTTGTCTACCCTTGCTGATCCAAATGCCGGTATTCCTCGCTCTTTATTATGTATTGATGGAATCAGTAGAACTGCGCCACTCACCGTTCTTCGGCTGGATTTTCGATCTCTCGGTAAAAGATCCTTACTTTGTGTTGCCGATTATCTACGGTATCACCATGTACTTTATGCAGAAGCTCAACCCACAGCCGACTGACCCCATGCAAGCGCGCATTATGCAGATGCTGCCGTTAATCTTTACCTTTATGTTCCTCTGGTTCCCGGCCGGTCTGGTACTTTACTGGGTGACCAACAACACCTTGTCGATTATCCAGCAGTACATCATTACCAAACAAATCGACGCCGAACCTGCTGCTAAATAAGTTATCGCTATGATCATCACCGACACCATCGCCGCCATAGCCACCGCCACTGGCCGCGGTGGTGTCGGTATAGTCAGAGTTTCCGGTCCCAAAGCCCGCGTCGTTGCCGAACACCTCCTCAAAATAAAACTTCAACCGCGCCACGCGCACTATTGCGACTTTAAAAATGGCTCCGGCGATGTGCTTGACCAAGGCATAGCGCTATTTTTCCCCGGCCCCAACTCCTTTACCGGTGAAGATGTCCTTGAATTACAAGGTCACGGCGGCCCGGTTATTCTCGATTTACTCCTGCGTGAAATTACCCAGCTCGGTATCCGCCTTGCCCGCCCTGGCGAGTTTTCCGAGCGCGCCTTTTTAAATGACAAAATCGACCTCGCCCAAGCCGAAGCAATTGCCGACTTGATCGATGCGACCAGCGAACAAGCGGCGCGCAATGCGTTGCACTCACTGCAAGGGGCGTTTTCCAAACGTATCCATGAACTGGTTGAAGCCTTGATTCATTTACGGATTTACGTTGAGGCTTCCATCGACTTCCCCGAAGAAGAAATTGATTTCCTCAGTGACGGCAAAGTTGCGCGGGATCTGGATGGCATCATCGAACGACTGCAGCAGGTTTTTAAAGAAGCACGTCAGGGTGTGTTAGTGCGCGACGGTATGCGTGTAGTTATCGCCGGTCGCCCCAATGCGGGTAAATCCAGTTTGCTCAATGCATTGTGTGGACGCGAGTCCGCTATAGTCACCAGTATTGAAGGCACTACTCGGGACGTACTGCGTGAACATATCCATATCGATGGCATGCCCCTGCATATCATCGATACCGCCGGCCTGCGTGAAAGCCCCGATGAAGTTGAGCAAATCGGTATCCAGCGCGCCTGGCAGGAAATCCAACAGGCTGATCGCGTATTGTTACTCGTGGATAGTCGCCAAAGTCCGCTTAGCAATCCTCGCGAAATCTGGCCGGAATTTGTCGAAAAACTGCAAGATCCCAGCAAAATTACACTGGTTCGCAACAAGATTGATTTAAGTGAAGAAGCGGCTGGATTGTTTCAAACAAACTCGGGGGACTTATACATAGGTATCAGCGCAGCAACTGGCGCCGGTATCGATGAGTTAAAGCATCACCTCAAAACCATTATGGGCTTTAGCGGGAGTGGTGAAGGAGGATTTACTGCTCGCCGCCGCCATCTCGACGCGCTTGAGCGTGCCCAATCTTTCCTCTCCTCGGGTAAAGCCCAACTACAGGGTTACGCCGCCGGTGAATTGCTCGCCGAAGACTTGCGCCACGCGCAAAACTCACTGAGTGAAATAACCGGTGAATTTACCCCGGATGACTTGCTCGGGCGTATCTTTAGCAGTTTCTGTATCGGAAAATAATCTGCTCCCCTCATCACTCTAAACCGCCAAACTCGGCTTTATCGAACGATTAGTCAATAACCTTGGCAGTCTATGTCTATACTGTTTATAAATTAAACAATATGGATTTTTCATGCCATGAACCTTCCGGTGTTGAGCGATAGAACTAAACCTCACAACGATCCCTTGGTCGCCATACAACTTCTATCTGCCTGCCGCATTCTGGTTATCAACGGTAAAGGCGGTTCGGGGAAAACGACAGTTAGCACTAACCTTGCCAGCTGGTTAGCAAAACGCGGTGAAACGACGGTTTTGGTGGATGCGGATCCCCAGGGTTCTGCCAGTTATTGGCTTGCGTCTCGTACACAGGAACTGCCAGTCATTTTTGGCGTAAAGATCGATCCCACTAGCCGCCTTACCCGCAGCTTCCAATGGCGCGCACCTAAATCCACGCGCTGGCTAATCACTGATGCAGCTCCCGGCCTCACAGGTACCGCCCTGGAAGATCTCATTCAAAATCACGATCTGATCATAGTGCCCGTCTTACCGTCCGACATTGATATACGTGCGAGCGCACATTTTATCGGTGAACTCCTGTTAACACGCTGTATGCGCCGCCAGCGCCGCCCGATTGCCGTGGTGGCCAATCGTGTAAAACAGCAAGCAAACGCTTGGGATCGACTAAAGAAATTTTTGCTCAGCTTGAATATTCCCTATCCCGCGACCTTACGAGATACCCAACATTACGTGCGCGCCTACAGCGAAGGACGCGGCATCGCCGACTATCCACAACAGAGCCACGCTCGCGATCGCAACGATTGGGAATTACTGCTCTGTTGGCTAGATGCTCAGGCTTCACCTAGCCAATGGTTAGATGAAACTGTCTCTGAGGAGACAGATACAGATCTCGTCAATGCGTCTTGAGTACCAGTAATCGTGTTATCTACGCATCGATCAAAACTATTCGTCGTTTATCAAACCTTCCAGTAAAAGAAACCTAAATACAGACTTATATTCAACCTTTTCCACACAGTTACACAGGTTATCCACAGTTAAATCGAGATTCTCGATCTAAATTATTGTTTTAAATACCTTTTTGAGTAACAACCTAAGCTTGTGTGCACAAACCTGTGAGTCTTAGTGCTAAAAGCTGGGCAGACTTTTGGGGATAACTCAGTCTTTCTGCAATTTCTGTATAACAAAGGCTTTTACAACCAGTTTCCAAGCAGCTTAAGAGCAGCTTGCGCGGATCTTTTTCAGTGCTTTATCCTTTAATTAACCTATTGAATAACAACTATTTTTTTAGCTTATCCACAGAAAAAATGGCCTATATATATAACAACATCTTTTAAATACCTAAATAACAATACCTATATTCATTTCATAAAATATTTTCCTTTGTTGTAACGCGAGCTGTTTTTTTGAATAACTGCTCGCAGGATGAAATACAAACTTCCCTCTGAGAGACGCCGTGAACCTATCCCTTGGCGCTCCCGAAGTTTTAGAAAACTTTCCGCTTCCATCTGTGCTTGTTTTCGCGATCCTTCTCTTGGACGAACCACCAAATTCCATCGTTCAGCAATGATGTATAAAAAATCATTGATTAATCCCTGTACAAGTTTTGTGCAAACCGCTGACAAGCCCTATAATGTCGCCCCTTTTGTCCCTCGCCTTCCCAAGGTATTAGTTCGCAGCCCGGCTGCAAGGTAGTAAGCGATGATTTTCCCGGATCATTTTGATGTGATTGTGATTGGTGGCGGCCATGCCGGAACCGAGGCTTGTCTGGCTGCGGCGCGTATGGGCTGTAAGACCTTACTGCTATCGCACAACATCGAAACTCTCGGGCAAATGTCCTGTAACCCGGCTATCGGCGGAATTGGCAAAAGCCATCTGGTAAAAGAAATTGATGCCATGGGTGGTGCTATGGCACTGGCTACCGACAAAGGTGGTATTCAATTTCGGGTACTTAATGCGCGCAAAGGCCCCGCGGTGCGTGCGACTCGTGCGCAAGCCGACCGAATTCTCTACAAAGCGGCAATTCGCCACACCTTGGAAAATCAGGAAAATCTTTGGATATTCCAACAAGCAGCAGATGACTTAATTGTCGAAAACGATCAGGTACGCGGTGTTGTCACTCAGATGGGGCTGAAATTTATGGCCAACCAGGTAGTGCTCACTGCCGGTACTTTCCTGGGTGGTTTGATCCACATCGGAATGCAAAATTTTTCCGGCGGCCGCGCCGGTGATCCGCCGTCGATCGCGTTGTCAAAACGTCTGCGCGAATTGCCGCTACGTGTTGATCGTTTAAAGACTGGCACTCCACCGCGTGTTGACGCACGTACCGTTAATTTGGATGTGCTGGAAAAACAATACGGCGATGAACCGCGTCCGGTGATGTCGGTGATGGGCAACCGAGCCATGCAGCCGCAACAAATTTGCTGTTACATCACCCACACCAATGAAAAAACCCACGATGTGATTCGTCGCAATCTTGATCGTTCGCCTATGTACTCGGGTGTGATTGAAGGAATCGGCCCGCGTTACTGCCCATCGATCGAAGATAAAATTCACCGCTTCGCCGACAAAGATTCGCATCAGATATTTATCGAGCCGGAAGGTTTAACGACTCACGAACTTTATCCGAATGGAATTTCTACCAGTTTGCCCTTTGATGTGCAGCTGGAAATCGTGCGTTCGATGAAAGGTTTTGAAAACGCGCATATCCTGCGCCCCGGTTACGCGATTGAATACGATTATTTCAATCCACAGGATCTGCAACACAGTCTGGAAACCAAAGTGATCGGCGGATTATTTTTTGCCGGACAAATCAATGGCACCACCGGTTACGAAGAAGCGGGCGCGCAAGGTCTACTTGCGGGAATAAACGCGGCGCTGCGCGCGCAAGAAAAAGCGGCCTGGTGCCCAACCCGCGATCAAGCTTATATCGGTGTGTTGGTCGACGACTTAATAACCCTCGGTACCAAAGAACCCTATCGCATGTTTACCAGCCGCGCGGAATACCGTTTATTGTTGCGCGAAGACAATGCTGATTTGCGTCTCACGGAAAAAGCGCGCGAATTCGGTTTGATCGGTGATGCGCAATGGAAAATTTTCTGCGACAAACGTGAGCAAATTGCGCTCGAACAAGAACGTCTGCGTTCGACATGGATTCAAGCGGGTTCAACGGAAGCGGAACAGGTCGAACAAAAAATTCAGACTAAACTGACACGCGAATACAGCTTGATGGATTTGTTGCGCCGTCCGGAATTGAGTTACACCGATGTTGCTTCGCTCAAAGGAGAGGCAATCGCCAATGAAGCGGCGGCGGAACAAGTTGAGATTGAAGCAAAATATTCCGGCTACATCGAACGTCAGCAAGAAGATGTAGATCGTTTGCGCGCTTACGAAAATACCATTATCCCGGATGATTTTGATTATTCAGTCGTGGATGGTTTATCGAATGAGGTCAAACAAAAATTGACCTCTGCACGGCCGCAAACGCTGGCTCGCGCGGCGCGGATTTCTGGCATTACACCAGCAGCGATTTCGCTGGTGCTGATTTATCTTAAAAAACGCGGCGTGTTAAAACGCCTGCAAGAAGATGCACCTGAACAGCAGGCTTCTTAGTTTTTAAAAATCGATGGGTATCGCTTAGGCTCCACCCATCTCAAAAAAAGCCGATACCAAAATTACTAAAGAGTGACGAGTGACTGATTTAAACGCTGAATTACGCGCGCAATTGTTGCGCGGCGCCATTGAGATGTCGGTAACGCTGAACGAAAGCCAAATTGAAAAGCTGTTGGCCTATGTGCGCGAGTTCGAAAAATGGAACAAAGCCTATAATCTCTCGGCAGTGCGCGATATTCGCCAAATGGTAGCGCGTCATCTGTTGGATAGTTTAAGCGTGGTGCCTTGGTTTAATGGCGATAAAAAATTTTCCGCTACGCGGGTAATCGATGTCGGCACTGGCGGAGGATTACCGGGAATTCCATTGGCGATTATGTTTCCTGAGAAACAATTTACCCTGCTCGACAGCAACGGTAAAAAAACCCGGTTTTTATTTCACGCAAAAACCCTGCTGGGATTAACCAATGTACGAGTCGAAAACCGCCGCATAGAAGAATTTCAACCCGAGCAAAACTTTAATGCAGTTATTAGCCGCGCTTTTGCTAGTCTGCAGGATATGACAGAAGGATGTGCACATCTGCTGGAAGACGGGGGAATTTTTCTGGCGATGAAAGGCTTGTTCCCACAGGATGAACTTGCACCTATCGCCGACAAGATTGATCTAATCGAAAGTGTAAAACTGTTGGTTGCAGAAACAGATGGTGAACGTCATCTATTAATTTTACAGCCGAAACACTAAAAATTTTCAACCACTGCGTGGTTATAGGATTTTCACTTGACCAAGATATACGCCATTGCCAATCAAAAAGGTGGAGTCGGTAAAACGACCACCTGCGTGAATTTAGCTGCATCGCTGGTAGCGACAAAAAAGCGTGTCTTGCTGGTAGACCTGGATCCGCAGGGTAATGCCACCATGGGCAGTGGCGTCAACAAAAATGAAATTGAAGAAAATATTTACGATGTATTGACTGAGCGCGCCGCGATCAAAGATTGCATAGTGGTTTCGGAAAGTGGCAAATATCACGTATTACCAGCTAATGGTGATTTAACCGCGGCCGAAGTTGAAATGCTCGCGCTGGATAATAAAGAGCGCCGTTTGCAAAACGCGCTCAATCAGGTGCGGGACCAATACGATTACATTCTCATCGACTGCCCACCTTCACTCAACATGCTCACTCTGAATGCGCTCGCTGCCTGCGACGGGGTTATTATTGCGATGCAATGTGAGTACTACGCGTTGGAAGGTTTATCGGCATTAGTTGGAACCATTAACCAAATCCAGAAAGTATTAAATCCGAATTTAAAAATCGAAGGCTTGCTGCGCACTATGTATGATCCGCGCAATAGTTTGACGAATGACGTATCCGCACAATTACAGCAGCATTTCGGTGATCGTTTATATCGCACCTGCATCCCACGCAATGTGCGCCTCGCGGAGGCCCCAAGTTTTGGTATGCCGGTGTTGGCGTTTGATCGCCAATCCAAAGGGGCAATTGCGTATCTCGCATTGGCCGGCGAAATCTTGCGCCGCAATGAAACCAGTAGTAAATCCGCTACTACAGCAGAAACTCTTTAACAAAAATTAAATAAGGCTGATTCAGATGTCGACAAAACGCAAAGGATTAGGAAAAGGCTTGGACGCACTCTTGAGTGCTGGTTTAGGCGTAACCGCGCCTGCTCCCGAAATGCCGATCAATCCTGCGGAGGTAGATAACAAACTCGACTATCGCGATGGCAAGCTTGCGCATTTACCCGTTGAATTAATCCAGCGTGGCAAATACCAGCCGCGTCGCGATATGCATACTGAAGCCCTGGAAGAATTAGCAGAATCCATAAAAGCCCAAGGCGTAATGCAACCTATTGTGGTGCGCCCAATTGGCGAAGGCCGCTATGAAATTATCGCCGGTGAACGCCGTTGGCGCGCTACACAAATTGCCGGCTTGGATAAAATCCCGGCAGTAATTCGCGATGTGCCAGATGAAGCTGCGATTGCGATGGCGCTGATCGAAAACATCCAGCGCGAAAATCTCAATCCGATTGAAGAAGCCGTTGCACTAAAACGCTTGCAAGATGAATTTGAATTGACTCATGCTGAAGTCGCGCAGGCTGTAGGTAAGTCGCGCACGACCATCACCAATTTACTGCGTCTAATAGCGCTGAGTGAAGAGGTTAAAACTCTGCTCGAACACGGCGATTTGGAAATGGGCCATGCGCGCGCGTTGTTGACTCTCGACGATGAAACCCAGCGCGCGATTGCGCGGCAAATCGTCGCCAAAGGGTTGTCGGTGCGTCAAACTGAAGCTCTGGTGCGTTTGCATCAAGAAGGTCAGCAGGCAGATAAAGTGAAACCCCAAGCCGAAGTTTCGGCCGACATCCGCCGTCTGCAAGATCAACTCTCCGACACTTTGGGAGCGGGCGTGGAAATCCAGCATGGCACCAAAGGTCGTGGCAAGTTGGTAATTAGCTACAATTCCCTCGATGAATTGGACGGAATTCTGGCTCACATCAAATAAATTTATCCATTTCTTTAGCGTAATGGCACCTGTTCAAAAGGTGTCATTTTCCTACATCTAGTTGTCGATTCCCCCTTCAAACACAAATTACAGTAATCAGTCGCTTAACTGCTAAATTTACAACAAATTTACTAGGCAGTTTTCGCCTTTGGTGCTAGCGCGAAGGTTGCCGCTAGGGGCCTTAGTCTCTATAATGCGCCACGTTTGGGCGCCTCGAACATAAGCATGTTACTAATGGTAATAAGCAGTTCTTTGTGACAGAATGCCGCCGCAAAAAATGAGGGCCGAATCCGGAATGTCGCGTTATCTCAAAGGGCGTGGCTTTGCTCTCCAGACAGTGGTAGCTCAATTGCTAGCAACTTTGGTGTTCAGCACCTTGGCTTTTGCGGTTAGCGATCAGATCGCAGTTTCATTGTTTGTAGGTGGAATTATTTGTGTGACAGCCAATCTGTGGCTGGCACTAGTGGCGTTTCGTCCCCCATTGGGCGCGCCCACCCAGAAAATCCTGGCGGCTTTTTACGTCGGTGAATTGGGAAAGTTTGTTATCACAGCCCTGTTGTTTTTGCTGGCGTTCAAGAAGATAGCGTTTCTTAAACACGCACCTTACGCCGCAACTATGATCTTGGCTTATGTGCTGGTTCAGGCGATTGCCTGGCT
>CAIOHY010000366.1 GCA_903858205.1 uncultured Cellvibrio sp. | reverse complement strand
ATCAACACCTTCGCTACCGCTGGTCGATTGGGCGGATTCTTTTTGCTCACGCTCTTGCTGTGCAAAAGATTTATCCGATACATCCACATTCAACAGATGTAGTCCTTGCTCAGAAAACATTTCACGTAAACGGCCCAATTGTTGATCCAGTGCTTCGCGCACAGCGGGATGAGGACTGGTGAAACTCACGCTGGCCTGATCTTGATTAACACTGACCTTCACCTGCATGGGGCCAAGCTCGGGGGGATCGAGCCGTATTTCAGCGGAGCTGACATTTTGCGCTGCAAGCCACAGGACTTTGTCCCCTACTGCCTGACTCCATTGCGGTGTACCCAGGGGAACCGGCACTCCGGTTTGAACAACAAATGCGCGGGCAGCAGGCGACTGGGCTTCGGCAAGCCGCGTCAGTGTTTCGACGGCCGGTGTAATAGCTGCAGCTGGTTTGGTCGCGTCAGCAGCGGATGCATTTTTATCCAGGGTCGCCGCTGTCATGGTGGTTTCAGCTAATTTGTTCTGCGCCGCTTTGGAATTCAGTAGCAAGAAATCCGGATTTTCACCTTCTTCTGAACCCGATTCCGTATTGAGATCGAGCTGAGCGTCGGTTTCGTCTGCACTCAACTCATCACCCAAGGCGCTTGCCAGGTATCCGCTGGATGTTTGAGTGGCCAGCGCTTGCGCATCCACAGCAACACTGTTCAGTGCGAGTCCCGCGGCGACTTGACCCAACGCGGCCTGTGTAGTGGCCGCCAGAGGTGACAATCCTTCATCGGCCAGATCCGCTAACGCAACCGGCGTTTGAGTGGCGAGAGGAAACGGCGCCGCCTGCAGCCCCACTGAAATCATCGCCTCATCGGCCTCGGTTAGCTGCAGGTCGCCCGCCTGAATGGCGTCAGCCCCGTCTGTCGCGAGAGTATCGATAGCGGCCAAACCATTTTCCGGCAACACAATTCCAGCATCTAACTCATCACCCACAACAATACCAAGCGCTAGTGAACCATCCAGACCAACAGAATCAGGTGTTGTTGTCGCATCCGTTGCGCCCGACTCTGTTGTTTGAGCGAGATGCTCCGCAGGCTCAGAATTGGACGATTGTGAGCTACCCGGATTATCCACCAACGCCTCATCAACCCCCTTGTCCCGTTCCAATGGCTGGGATTTCTCGGCCGTTTGGCGCGCGCCCTCGTGGGCATGCTCCTGCTTGTGCGCTGGCTCAACTGCACTGCGTTTTTCTGGCAATGAATTGCGTTGGACGTTTTTTGGTTCTGGACGTGGAGCCACAGGCTCAGCGGGCGGATTCTCTTTGCGCGCAGCGGGTTTGCGGGCGGCAACTTCTGGCCGCACTTGTTCGAGTGCCTGCTGAAATTTTTCAACCGATTCCGCGCGCGCTTTTGCGGCAGACGCTTTGGTAACTGCTGGGTTTACATTGCTCATCCCCAGTAAACTCGTTAAAAGATTGCCGTTATTCATCTGCTACTCCTGCGTTAGATCGCGGCAAAGATTTGCCGCATGATCAGCTAACAATTCGATTCAGCAGAGATATTGCAAAGCAGGTGCCAATCAACGGGCAAAGAGGAAATCGAGAAAGAAGGAAAACAATTGACAAGGAATTAAAAAAATCAAGAAAGACGAAACAATTGATCACGCCGAAATGCTGGAACAACTGAGCTGATAAAACACTATTGCGGAGACTCAGAGAGCACGCAACTGCGTTAATACCTCTGCGAATTCTTTTTCGATCAAATCAAGATCCGCTGCCAGGTCATTGAGTTTATTTTCAAACGCCTTCTTTTCTAACGCGGAACACAATGCCGCTAACGTCGGCGCGCCTATGTTACTGCTGCTTCCTTTAAAACTATGTGCCGCACGGCGGATCAAATCGCCATCAGTACCCTTGATAAGCTCACTCAGGCTACTGATGCGGTCAGTGGAATCTTGCACAAAGGTGTCTATCAGCAACGCAAAATCATCCTCCATGACCTGCTTCAGGGTGTTTAAGGTTTCGTAGTCCAGATGTTCCATTAACCGCCTTCTCATTCGTAGTAAGTGAATATTCTCTAGCAGCAGCTAGTCTGGAAACACTCAATCAATCATCGCACACCCATGAGAAATCAACCTCAACGATGTTGCCGCAACCCAGATAACTGACGGTACCACATAATTTTTCTACCAACGCGATACCGCGACCGCTGTAACCAAAAGACGACAGATTATCGGGGGAACGCTGTTGGTAATCAAACCCTTCGCCACTGTCTTCAATGCGCACTTTTAATATGCCGCCATTTTCATTGGTTTTATGAGAGATGTTGATACGCACAAAACCATCGGTGATCTGGTTAATCCGTTGCTCACGCAACTCATAATAATCTGAAAAGCCATCGGGGGTTTTTTTGAGGTTTGAATCCAATTTAAGTACACCGTGTTCCAGCGCATTGGTGTATAACTCGGCAAGAATGGTGTAAAGGGTGCTGCTGAATGCGCGCAAGCTTGGAACTTCCATTAACACGTTCAACAGCATCGGCAAGGGGTCAAATACTTTGAAGCTGGTTGGCTTCACTTCAAAACCCATAACCCACTCGATTTCCGAATTGCCGAATTTATCGCTGGCTTCTTTCGCAAAACTATTTACTCGCGCGGGTTCATCCATGCGAATTTCAAGCAGTGACAAATCATCATCTTTTTCGCCAGTGCCAACAAATTGCTGCACACCTTCAATAATGTCATTGAACAAGAGTTCGGGGTTAGTGTTGCGGCTAAACAGCTCTTTCAAACGCGCTTCGCCAAACATGTCACCCTCTGGGTTGCGCGCCTCATGAATGCCATCGGACCAAACAAAAATCCGATCGTCCTGCTGCAATTCAAAAAATTCACAATTGTCTTTAAACGCGCGATTGGATAACACACCCAACGGCAAGTGAGTCGATTTAACCGGTGAAATGCGCCCATCTTGATGGTGATAAACAAAACAATCGGGCAAGCCGCCATTCCAAATTTTTAAACGTTTTTTGCGGAAATTAATATCCATCATGGTGGCGCAACAAAAAATCCCTACCGGCAAAATATTTTTTAACTTGCCATTAATTTCACGCAGAATGTCAGTCATGGAAAAGCCTTTCGGCACCATGCCATAAAAGGTCGATGCCAATGGCATAGCGCCAATCGCTGCAGGCAAACCGTGGCCGGTAAAATCACCGAGCAACACCATCATGCTGCCGTTCGGGCGCATAGCGGCGACCAACACATCGCCGTTAAACACGGCGAGTGAAGATAAAAAATAACGGACATTACTGGCATTCAAACAACCGCTGTGGGCGACATTATCAAACACATGCTTGGCAACGGTTTGCTCTTGCAACAAACGATTGTTGTGCTGCACGATTTGATCGCGTTGCGTCAGCATAGTGCTGTGCATTTCGCGCATGCGGTTAAAGGATTTTATTTTGGCTTGCAGAATAATTCGGTTATAGGGTTTGGAGAGAAAGTCATCGCCACCGGCGTCCAAACACTGCACTAAGGATTCAGTATCAGAGAGGGAAGTGAGAAAAATAACCGGGACTAACTCATCGCCCGCCAGCTCTTTGATTTTGCGCGCAGCACCGAATCCGTCAAGCTCAGGCATAAGTGCATCGAGCAAGACAATATCGGGTTTCTCAGCGGAATAGACGTGAATTGCCTCAAGGCCGTTGCGCGCAGAAACGACGTGATGGCCTTCTTTGCGGACAATGCTTTCAAGGATGAGCCGGTCAGTATCTGTATCATCAGCAACTAAAATTTTTAAACGCCGTACATCATTCATAAGATCGCTTCCATACATCACTCAGCACGCAATCTGGGCATGCATGGCCACTTATTGGATATCAAATAACTGCTCAAAATTGGAAATCAGCAAAATCTTTTTGACATCCGGCGCGCAATTCACGATCTGGATATTGGATTGTTCGCCACCCGCGTAGTCGCGCAGCAACAGCAACATACCTAGGGCTGAACTATCCAAATAAGAAGTGCCTTGCAGGTCCACGCGGTAATGAATAGGTGTCTGGGCGAGCTTTTCGTATGCTCCGCGAAATTCCTGATGGGAGCTAAAATCGAAGCGGCCCTGTATATAAATAGTGACTTGATTGCCATCAGGGGAAACTGTTGACGTGATCGCCATGTCTTACCTCATCAAAAAACTCTGAATATTCATGATACGAGTCCGCAGGGGGAGAAAGCCCCTTGCCAGCACAACCTAAGGATAGCCTATAAAACCAGAGTTGTTGGGGACTCACGTAATATTAAAGACTGGGCAAAAAATCGCCTCCAAGAACCAGACTACAAAGACCAAGATCGCAAGAACACCCTTTACCCGCCGGAATCTGCGAGCCGTTGTAACTGTTGTGAGCTTAATTCATCCAATTCTTTCTGCAAGCGTTTGTCGAGCAGAAGATTATCTTCCTGCTTTAATCGAGTGATTAAATCTTCAATCGATTTTCGCTTTTGATGTTTCGCGCGCCACTGCTGCTGTAGGCTTCCAAAAATGGTTTTATAGCGTTCCACTTTTGCTTCCTGGTCACGACAGGCTTCATTTACGCGATTGATAAAGCTGCTGTAGTTGATCAGCTCATGAGCGCTCACGCCTTCGCGGAGTTCAGCTTGCGCGTGCAGATACTGGGCGGCATAGTCCCGCAAATCGGCTAATTGCAATTCCTCCTGCGCCAGTTGATCGCGAAACTGGCTGAGTTTTTTCGCAGCCTCGTCCTCATGGCGAACCGCCAGTGTCAACACCACTTCCATTCGTTTAGCACGGGGTTCAGCCATGGCAGTCGCTCACTTCATAATCGCTCACACTCTTTATCATAGTTCTATTGCTATCGCTGCCGATGTTGCTGAGCCAGCGGACTGTTGGCTTTAGAATTGGCAGGCGGCTTGAGCAGCACTTTGAGATTAGCGATAGATTCGGGCAGATGCACACCCTGCTTAATGCCCTGTTGGATAAACGCCCGCAAATGCGGGAAGCGTTCGATAGCCAGATCAGTTTCCGGGTCAGCGCCCGCCGTGTAGGCACCTATGGCGATCAAATCGCGGTTTTGTTGGTAGCGTGCCAATAGTTGTTTGAACCGCTGCATCATTTTTAGATGATCGTCGTCCACAATATTTTGCATGGCGCGGCTAATGGAGGCTTCGACATCGATTGCAGGATAAACGCCCTCCTCGGCCAAACGCCGCGATAACACCACATGGCCATCAAGAATGGCGCGCGCCGAATCGGCAATCGGGTCTTGTAAATCGTCGCCCTCCGTTAGCACCGTGTAAAAGGCCGTGATTGAACCAGCGCCTTCCGCGGCATTGCCAGCGCGTTCGACCAGCTGGGGAATTTTTGCAAACACGGAAGGCGGATAGCCTTTGGTCGCCGGTGGCTCACCAATCGCCAAGGCAATTTCACGTTGGGCTTGTGCAAAACGCGTAAGTGAATCCATGAGTAACAATACGTTCAATCCCTTATCGCGATAATACTCGGCGATACGGCTCGACAACTGCGAGGCACGCAACCGCATCAAGGGTGCATCGTCGGCGGGTGATGCAACCACCACCGCGCGCCGCAAACCTTCTTCACCAAGAATGTGATCAATAAATTCTTTTACTTCACGACCACGTTCCCCCACTAGACCCACCACCACGACATCAGCAGTGGTAAAGCGGGTCATCATTCCCAGCAACACACTTTTACCTACGCCCGAGCCCGCCATTAACCCCAAGCGTTGACCGCGCCCTACGGTGATTAATGCGTTGATTGCACGCACACCCACATCCAGCGGTTCGCTGATGGGATGACGCTGCAAAGGATTTATTTCGTGCGGATTAAAGTCGAGAAATTCATCGCCAATGAGCGGGCCTTTGCCATCGAGTGGTTGCCCAATGCCATTCACCACACGCCCCAACAAATGCGGCCCAACACGCATCCCCATTTGAGTGGCGACGGGTACAACGCGCGCGCCCGGCTGCAGGCCTTCAACACGTTTGATCGGCATTAAAAATACTTTATCGCCCGAAAACCCCACAACTTCCGCTTCAATGCGGCGGTTATCGTTATTGATGATTTCACATTGGCGACCAACAGACACGTTTAAGCCGACGGCCTCCAGCGTCAATCCAACGGAACGGGTAATTCGCCCTTCCGCTTGTGGTTCAACCACCACAAGGTTACGCGGTGCATAGCTGCGAATACGTGAACTGATTGATTGCCGCTCCTGCATGTTTATTCCTCGTCTTTTTTATCAGCATTTTTTTCGACGGGCCTGCTATTCACAGGTTCAGAGTGTGACTGCACTGGTTGCTTATGCGACGATTCCTCGTCCGCATCCTCATCCTCGTCCTCATCTTCGTCACTGTCACCACTGGCTAACTGTTTTGAAATAAATTGCTCCAACACCGTTTGCAAACGCGACGACACCGAAAAATCCACGCGGCTTTCCGGTGTTTCAATTCGGCAGCCACCGGCCATTAGTTCTCCATCGCCAAAAAATCGCCAGTCGAGTTGCTGCTCTGCAGCATAGGTTTCAACGGCGGCAAGATCATCGGGATTCAAACAGACACGAATGTTTTTACTGCCGATGGGTAAACAATCGACCGCATTTTTTACCAGTCCGACAATATGGGAGGAATCGGTTAGCAGTTCGCGCTGCACAACACTTTGGGTGAGCGTGCAAATGACATCCAACAACAAAAGTTCAATGTCACTGTCTTGAGCGTTAATCGGATCAAGTAATGCGTTAGCCAAACGTTGAAAGCGCTGTTGCTCGGCGACTAACTGCGCGCGCATTTCCATCAAGCCTTGCTGGCGCCCGGCCTCATAGCCTTCCGCATTACCCTTGCTAAAACCTTCTTTGTGCCCCTGTGCAAAACCGTCTTTCTCTGCAGCATCAAAAATTGCCTGCATTTCTTCGGCGGTCATGCCCAATTGAGCAGGCTCTTCCGGTTCCGGAATTTCCACCGTTTCAATGGTTTCTTTTTCACGCCGCAATAAACGCTCACGCCGTTCCCGCGCTTCTTTTTCTACAGTCGACAACACTCTGCCGTTGTCCGAAATGGGGGGAATTACCCACGCGGTGGCGTTTTCGACCACTTCAGCGGGAATTCGATTGTGCAAACTGTTATCCGACATGGACACTCAATCTCAGGTGAATACCCGCCCAGGCGGGTATGACGAGCATTCTATTTTTATGTGAGCAATTTTTTTCAGCGGCTGCCCTCATTACACCATTTGGTCGCCGCCGCCACCCAACATAATTTCGCCTGCATCGGCCATACGGCGCGCGGTAATAAGAATTTCTTTTTGCGCCGCCTCCACATCGGCCAAACGCATGGGTGGTTTGGTTTCCAAATCGTCGCGCAGCAATTCGGCCGCACGTTTGGACATATTTTTGAAGATTTTTTCTTTGAGTTCGTCGTCTGCACCTTTGAGCGCGACCACCAACACATCGGAAGATACTTCGCGCAGCAAGGCTTGAATGCCGCGGTCGTCCACTTCTTTGAGGTTCTCGAATACAAACATGAGGTCTTGAATTTTGTTTCCCAAATCCTCATCGATTTCTTTAATGCCTTCCATCAACTCGGCTTCTACAGAACCATCCAAATTGTTCATAATTTCCGCCGCGACTTTGTAGCCACCCATGGCTTTAGTTTGCGACGCCGCATTGCCGGAGAATTGTTTTTCCAGAATATCGTTTAATTCCTGCAAGGCGCTGGGTTGCACTGTGTCGAGCGATGCAACACGCATCATGATATCGAGGCGAACTTTTTCGGGGAAATATCCCAGAATCTCAGCGGACTGATCTGAATCCAAATAGGCGATCACAATCGCCTGAATTTGCGGGTGTTCATTGCGAATAATATCGGCGACGGAACGCGCCTCCATCCACTTGAGCGTATACAACCCGGTCGTATTGCCGCCAATCAAAATACGGTCGATCAAACTGTTCGCTTTATCTTCGCCCAATGCAGTGATCAACATTTTGCGGATGTAATTATCGGCACCCACACCAAGGCCGGTTAGCGTGCGCACCTCGTCCAAGAAATTGGTGAGCACAGAATGCACTTCCGCTTGCTGCACGTTTTGCAATTGCGTCATAGCAGCGCCAATGCGCTGCACTTCTTTTGGCCCCATATGCTTGAGGATTTCAGCAGCATCCGCCTCGCCGAGCGACATCAATAAAATTGCGGCTTGGTCAACATAACGCAATTTTACTTTTGGTTTATCGACCGCTTTATCGTTGGCATCAGTCATCGCGATTTATCCACTTTTTCACAACTTGAGCCACGCGGCCCGGGTCATCGGCTATCAAGCCTTTAATTGCATTGAGTTGTTCTTCATAGCCCTGCTCAGGCCCCGGCAATAACAATGCTGAGCCGCCGGTCAGAGTTACTGTTTCATCTGACATACCATCCAGCCCACCTGCCCCCGCCGCTTCCAGCGCGGCCAATTGGCGAGCTTCTTCTTGTTCAGCAAGCGCGCCACCCTGCTTGGCCAAACTTTTAAACATGGGGCGCAGCAAACCAAAGACGATCAATAAAATCACCAGCACACTGGCGATGTACTTGATGTTCGGCATGATCCATTGCTCCCACCAAGGCAACTCCAGCCCCAGATTGGGATCATCGGCGCGATTAGCAAAGGCCGAGTTCAAAACATTGACGCTATCGCCCCGCACGGCGCTAAAACCAACCGCATCTCTCACCAGTATAGACAAGCGTTCCAATTCGTTTTCGGTCCAGGGCACCATTGTTTCGGTGCCGTCAGCATTTTTTACCACCTTATCGTCCACCACCACCGCAACGGTCAGGCGTTTAAGGGTTCCCTGTTGATGTTTGGTATAACTCACAGTGCGATCCAGCTCATAGTTGCGGGTCGCTTGTTCGCGGTTATTGGTGGGTTGACCGCCGCCCGCAGGCTGTCCAGTGGCTGGGTCGATTTGCTCGGGCGCTTCGGCAGTACCGGGTGGTTGATTGGTTAAGGCGCCGGGAATGCCGGCAGCGATATCGCCCGCGCGGCGGGTTTCATTGAGGGTTTGTTCAGAACGAATCGCCGGCAGATCCGGATTGAATGTCTCAGCCGCCTGCTCTATCGCTGTAAAATCGATATCGGCACTCACTTCTGCACGGAATTTACCGCCGCCTACCACCGGTTCCAAAATACCGTTAATGCGTTTGATGACACTGCTCTCAACTTCTTTGGAGTACTGGTGCTGCTTGGCCGCCATCAACAAATCAGCACTGTCTTCACCGGTAGAAATTAAATTGCCGTGTTGATCCACCACGGTCACATCCGCCATTTTCATCCCCGGAACCGAAGATGCCACCAAATTCATAATCGCTTTTACTTGCGCCGGCTCAACGCTACGGCCCGCAAAGACTTCAACAAAAACGGACGCCGTTGGGTTGGTTGCATCGCGCACAAAGACGGTTTTTTTCGGAATCGCCAAGTGCACACGTGCATTGCGAATACTGGTAATGCTGGTGATGGTGCGCGCTAACTCGCCTTCAATACTGCGTTGATAGCGGGTATTTTCCACAAACTGGCTGGTGCCCAGTGGCTGCTCTTTATCCATTAGTTCAAAGCCCTGAGTCGGGCTGGAGGGCAAACCAAATTCGGCCAGCTTTAACCGCGCCATATGAACATCTTCGGTGGCCACCAAAATTGCACCGCTATTTTCGTCCACTTTGAATTTGATTTGGTTTTGTTCCAAAACATCCACCACATTAGCGGCATCCAGATTATCCATACGGCCATACAGCGGGCGATAATCATCGCCCTGCATCCACATCACAATCGCAAAACCAATCGCCACACTCGCCGCGAGTGTGATCATCAAACCAATTTGGCGGAGCAAATTCAGGTTGCTTAAACCCTCTAAAAAATCACCGCCCATTTTAGGCCGTGCGGTAGTATTTTCAGATTCGGAAGCGGCAGACGTAGCCATAATTTCAACACCTTAAACCAATTTTTTAAAGGCGATTTATCTTGCGCAAACAAGCCAAAAAAACAGCGCCACTAAATGGGCATGTTCATCACATCGCGATAGGCATCCACTAATTTATTACGCACCTGTACCATCGCCTGAAATGACACCGACGCTTTTTGCGACGCGATCATCACATCCGTAATATCCACACCCGCTACGCCGCGCTCGTAAGCATCGGCCATAGCGCTAGAGTTTTTTTGCACCTCATTCACTTTATTCACCGCCTGCGTCATTAAATCGCCAAAGCTGGGGGCCTTGGTTGTTCCCTCCACGGGCAAACCGCCCAGGTTGCGCATACCGCCAGGCGTATCGCCAACACCCTGCGGGCGCTGAAAGGCCTGGGTTTGTGCTTTTAACGCACGCATATCGCCCAACAAACGGTTGATATCTACGCGATCAGTCATGATGTGCCCCCTTGCAAAACCATTTCAAACAATCCAACGCGATGTCACTTACACAATTCAAGGTGACAATAATTTGGCAGTACCGCCCGAAAATCTGTCATTGCAGGGGATTTTGCACAAAGCAGGCCAACCTTTGCCGCCGGCAAATGCTTGCCTTGTGTTGCACAGGGGTTAATCAATTTGTCGCAGATCCTTAACCGATTTGTCACCGAAGCCACTTAAGCTCAAGCGCGCATCCAACCCATCAAGGAGATATTCATGAGTGACGTGAACCACCTGAGTGAACTGGAACTAATCGAAAATGCGATGGCGAGTTTTATCGCCGACGTGGTGATATCAAAAGGAAAAAAACAACAGATACGCCGCAACATGGAATGCCGCCGCAAATTAGAAGAAAAACGGGAAGAGAAGAAATTACAGCGCGACACCTGCGAGTATGAATTTGAATATTTGCACTAAATTCTCAGCGCATTAGATGTAGGGGCGCTGCTTGCCGCGCCCAGTCCTTTCTCTTATGCGGTAAATCGGGCGCAGCAAGCAGCATCCCGGTTAAATCAGTACAGCAAAAAGTCGTAGATTTTGTTAGCAACCTTTCGATTATTCACCATCTAACTTGTCCGGATTTCGCAGTGACTTTCTCTCGGCTGATGAAAGTCTGCGCTCTACTTTTTTCACGTCCTCAGCCGGAGCTAAATTCTCCGGTCTAATGCCTCGGCTTAGTAATGTTTGCCGCACAGCCTCGTTGTTGATGACGTGCTCGCCGGAAATTCGATTTTCGCTTTGCATAGCCTGTGAGCGCGCATTATGGATGGTTATCTCAGTCGCAAAATCTTTGGCCTTAAGAATAATGGTCGGAGCAAAATCTGCAAGCGGACGATTATCAGGAACTTGCCACTGAGCTTTCATAACATGCGTACTTCTTCCGAATAAAGCCTGGTCTCCCTTGCTGCGAATGAGCGCAAAATTCTGATTCCCTCCTGTTTGTTCATAAATTACATGCGATAGCTCCTTTTCAGTATCCGACAATTTCTTGCGTGCCTGCACGCGCTCGAATTCCAACAATCGCTGCTCGATCAGTTCCGCTTTACGGGTCTGCATTGCAAAGTAAGTTTGCGCAAAAGCGATCGGCTGTTTTCTAGAGTCACCGTTTTGAGCAACCAGATAACAGGCATAACGTGTAAGCATCACGTCATCAATTTCACGTTGTCCGCCCTTACCAAGCTCGATCATTTTCCCGACGTCGGCAAAATGATCTGCAATAGCATGGCCGGATAACTCACAGGCAGTTTTGGCTTTGGAAATGACACTTTGAAAGTTATCCCACTTGCCATAGCCCAGGAGATGCTGCAGGTCCCGCGCAAGCCAATACGCAACCCCGTTTTCGGTCTGCTGGGCATGCCCTTCATAAGTCGCTGTCAGTGCTTGTATCAGTTGCGGTTCCATTTTCAGCCTCCATTTACACCAGCTTTTTCTGATAAATTAACTGTATATAAAAACAGTTGCAGCATCAAGATGTAAAACAGCTAGATCGAGTTTGAGCCTAATCGCCCCCACCACCACATCCACTACCTCCATCACTACCGCAGCCACCGCTTGAACCACTACAGCCACCACCGCAACCTATATGGCTCGCACAAAATCCACCACTACCACCGCCGCCAACATCATCGTTTCTTTTTTCGCAATCCAACGAGTAACGAAAACCACCAGGAATGGATAACAGCGAATCCAACACAAAGACTAGAGGTAATCGTGTTGGGGTTTGCGGATTAATGGATTCGAGCGAGCACGCTAATCGCCAGGCACGTTTAATTCCGTCTTGGGCATGGGTTTTATCTCTCATCGCTTCTGCTGGAACATGATCCAAATATCGACCAAAGGCGCCGTTACAAAAATCGCGATAGGCTTTGGTATTTAAAATAAACTCATGCCAAAAATCATCAACAATTTGCGAGGGCATGGCGACCATGCGTTTGTTGGCCTTGTGACACATTAAAAAATACTGCCGCATTCCCTTTTGCACAACAGACAATTGTGTGGGGTTAAGATGCGAATGCTTTTGCCCAAGTTTTTCTTGTATATAGCGCGGAAATTTATAGGTGGTTATGTAAGTAGTACGCCTGTGGCCTTTCGCGCCCAAATAAAAAATGGTTGCTGACAACAGCAACACCGATCCAAAAATAACATAAAACATCGCGACTCCTCTCCAATAGATTGCGCAGTAAAAAAAATTCTCTCTTTAACTCTGCGTAAAAAACCAACCACATAAAACGAGCACCTGTAGGGGCGCTGCTCGCCGCGCCCAGGCTTCTATCCGCCAAGCCGGGCGCAGCAAGCGGCGCCCCTACAATT
>CAIOHY010000365.1 GCA_903858205.1 uncultured Cellvibrio sp. | reverse complement strand
GATTAAGGATTTGTATGAATTTGATGTTTCAACATCTGCTATATCGAGAATAACTGATCGAGTAACAAATGACATTGTTTCATGGCAAAACAGACCTCTAGAACCGGTCTACTTAATTGTATGGATGGATGCAATTGTTTTCAAGGTTCGAGAGAACTCCAAAGTGATAAATAAATCGATTTATATTGCTGTGGGATTAAGGCGTGATGGCAGAAAAGAAGTTTTGGGACTTTGGCTTGGTAAAAACGAATCTGCTGCCTTTTGGATGTCTGTTTTAACTGATTTAAGAGCTCGTGGAGTGGAGGATATTTTGATTACGGCTACTGATAATTTAAATGGATTTACTGATACTATCAAATCCGTTTTTCCTCATTCTGCAACTCAAATTTGTGTAGTCCATCAGATACGAAATGCCCGCAAATATGTTGCCTGGAAAGACAGCCGAGAATTTGTAAGAGACATGAAGGATATTTATGGAGCCCCTACCCGACAAGCCGCAGCCCTGGCGCTAGATGATTTTGATAGAAAATGGGGTAGAAAATACAGTTATGCAATCAAAAGTTGGAGAAATAACTGGGATGAACTAACTGTTTTCTTTGACTTTCCTCTTGAGATAAGAAAAATTATTTATACCACAAACTTGATTGAAAATCTGAATGGTAAAATTAGAAAATACACCAAAAATAAAATGTCTTTCCCCACGGATGATGCCGTCATGAAATCCGCTTTTCTTGCCATCTTGGAGGCCACAAAAAAATGGATAATGCCCATTAAGGACTGGGGAACAATTCTCAATCAATTTATGGTTATATTTGATGGTAGATTGATTTTATGAAACTTTCAGTTTACACACTTTGTGGGATAGTGTCACTAATCAACATTAAAAACCTTTCGCGCAAAGCTCGCAAAGCCAGCGAAGCATCGCAGCGCCAAGTCCGCGTAGATGAGCCGTTCAGTTTGTTTCAGAGGCCGTATAAGCTCCACCCATCCACCAACGTGTACTTGTCTCCTTGTCCCAATCGCGAAGCGATTTTGTTTCATAGCCTGTCTCGGATCAGCCGGGACCTGTATCGGCTCAGCCGATAAGCGAAGCGAACTTGTCTCGTGGGCCTTACCCCTTCACCACCCTCATCGTCTGTCCATCCACTTCGAGTAGATAGATTCCAGTATCCAAGGTCTTCCAATCCAGCTCCAAGACGTTGCCTTCTAATACAACTTGCTGTTTCCAAACGATTCTCCCTTGCACATCGCGCAACACCAATTCTTTTGATCCTTCTTGACTCTCCTTCCATAGCAAAGTCACCTGACCATCCATGGTAGGATTGGGGAACAAGGACACGCTTTCCCCTCCTGCGCGAAGCGATAGGAGGGGTAGTTCTGCGCCAGCAGAACTGGGGTGGTTCTCTAGGATCATCCCTGCCCCTGTGGTCTTCATGCATTGCACGGTTCCATAGTTGCCGACTTCTCCGGTGGTATGAATCGGTCTTACCCTCACATTATACGTCTTGCCATTGCCCATTCCGGGAACGGTGTTCAAGAACAACGCGGTGGTGTTCAAGCCGCCCAACACAGTAACAGGAAGCCCTGCTGTCGGTGCTGTCTGGGTGAACTCCCACTCATAGCGTTGGGCACCGCAGATGCTGCGATCTGTCACCACTGTTTGATTAATAGCTTTGATATTGGGACAGCGATCAGCAAGGCGCAATACAACCGCTGATTCAGAAGATAAAACCAAAGAACAACTGCTCGTTGCTTGCGCGGTTAACAACTCAAGATTACCTGCGGCATCGGTCAATCCATAAACGACTGGAATGGAAAGAGTGTAAGCTCGGCTAAAACCTGTTTGATTCACCGGTAAAATCGCACCAAGTCTTGTAACCACTGAAGAACTGCTTGGAGTGGTGTATGACCAAGGTGATATTGATTGGGCCACCCCATTCTGTGAACACGATAACACATTAAAAATATAGGCAGTGGCAAATGTTTTGTATTGCGCTTTAAAGCTGGCACACACATTAGGATAGACGCCCGTGTAACTGGAATATACATGGTCACAGGTAGTAGAAACCAAATGAGTGAAACAAACTTTTGCACTTGTGCTTGTGGGAGCTTGTATTTGATGAATGGCAGCAAAAAGAAAACAAGAAAAGATACTGATCGCTTGAAGCTCGATAGATGCAGCATGATTTAT
>CAIOHY010000364.1 GCA_903858205.1 uncultured Cellvibrio sp. | reverse complement strand
TCGCGCCGGGTTATCAAATGGCCAAAGTCGCTGTATCCCATATTACTGGCGGCAGCGATCAATTTATGGGTGCCGATATGAGCACCAAATTAAAATTGCTCGGTGTTGATGTGGCATCGATTGGCGATGCGCACGGCACTACACCGGGTTCACTCAGCTACACCTACAGCAATGATGTAGATGAAGTCTACAAGCGCATGATTGTGTCTGCCGACAATAAAAAATTACTGGGCGCAGTGTTAGTGGGTGATGTAGAAGCCTACGGCACTCTGCAACAAATGTGCGTTAACGGAATGGATTTACCGGAAGATCCTAACTGCCTGATTCTGCCGAATGTCGATGGTGGTGGTATGGCAATCGGTGTCGATGCCTTGCCGGAAAGCGCGATGATTTGCTCTTGTTACGACGTTAGCAAAGGTGCAATTTGCTGTTCGGTTCAAAATGGCGCGCGCACCATGGGCGATATCAAGTCGCTCACTAAAGCCTCAACCGGTTGCGGTGGTTGCACCGCACTCACTAAACAAGTAATGGAATCCGAGTTGAAAAAACTCGGCGTAGAAGTGAGCAACCATATTTGCGAACACTTCCCGCATTCGCGCCAAGAGCTGGCCGATATTGTTCGCATCAAAAAAATCAAAACCTTTGATGATCTGTTGGATCAACACGGTCACGGCTTGGGTTGCGAAATTTGCAAACCCGCGGTGGGCTCGATTCTCGCCTCCTTTTGGAACGAATATGTGTTGGATAAAAAACATATTGGCTTGCAAGACACCAACGATATTTTTCTTGGCAATATGCAAAAAGATGGAACCTATTCCATTGTGCCGCGTGTCGCCGGTGGTGAAATCACGCCTGACAAATTGATCGTGCTAGGTCAGGTCGCAAAAGAATACAAACTCTACACCAAAATTACCGGCGGTCAGCGTATCGATTTATTCGGCGCGCAATTACATCAGTTGCCGGCGATTTGGAAAATTTTAGTCGAGGCCGGTTTTGAAACTGGCCACGCTTACGGAAAATCTCTGCGTACCGTGAAATCCTGTGTGGGTTCTACCTGGTGTCGCTACGGTGTATTGGATTCCGTTGGTATGGCGATCACATTAGAAAATCGTTACAAAGGCGTACGTGCACCACACAAAATTAAATTTGGTGTGTCGGGCTGTACGCGCGAATGTGCGGAAGCACAATCAAAAGATTTTGGTGTGATTGCCACCGAAACCGGTTGGAGTTTATATGTGTGCGGTAATGGCGGCATGCGCCCGCGTCACGCTGATTTGTTTGCGACAGGTTTGGATGATGCAAGCTTAATTAAATACATCGACCGCGTGATGATGTTCTATATCCGCACTGCCGATCGCCTGCAGCGTACCTCTGTGTGGTTGGAGAATATGGAAGGCGGTTTGGATTATCTCAAGAAAGTGGTGATCGACGATAAGTTATCGATTTGCGCGGAGTTGGAAGACCAGATGGCTTACAACATTAGCCAATACCAGTGCGAATGGAAAACCACCGTTGAAAATGAAGCGCTGCAAAAACGCTTTAAACATTTTATCAATACCAATGCGACTGATAGCAATCTTGCCTATGTGGTTGAGCGCGAACAAATTCGCCCGGCAACGGCATTGGAGCGCAGCAATACCAATATCCAATTTGTCGAGTTGGTTGATTAATGTGTAGCCCGTATGGAGTCTAACGAAATACGGGTTTGCCTTAACAATTGAAATTTCCCGTATTGCGCCAGGCGCCATACGGGCTAGGAATCCAAACGTATTTTAGTGAGAAACATCATGAGCGAAAAACTCTGGATTAGCGTGTGTGAATTTGATGACCTCTTGCCCGACACTGGAGTCTGCGCATTGGTAAATAACCAACAGGTGGCGATTTTCCGTTCGCGCCGCTTGAATGAAGTTTTTGCAGTCTCCAATTACGATCCCATCGGTGAGGCCAATGTATTGTCGCGCGGTATTATTGGTTCGATTGGCGACGAAGTGGTAGTTGCATCGCCTCTGTATAAAGAACATTACAATCTGCGCACCGGCGAATGTTTGGAGAAACCTGAGTATACGGTCGCAGTCTATCCGGTGCGGGTAGATGATGGTTTGGTACAGGTGCAGGCGTAATTGTTCTGCAGGGTTTTTGATGAATTGATTTTCTGAGTGAGCTTCCGTTCTTCTTCGGCTGCTTCATGAGTCGACTTAATGGGCAAGCCCTAAGGTTTGCCCTTTTTTATTTGTGTTTTTTTGCGAGTGAGTTTGCATTTTTGTTTGCTCTGTTAATAAATTGCTTACTCATCAATAGGGGTTCTGTTGCACCGTTATCATTTTGGTATTGATCTGTATCGCCTATCGCCCGAAACTTGTAAAAAATCCCGAAATTTTCTGCCGCTTTTTTCGTTGCAACAGCACTTTCAGCCGCGGTGCCTGGGCGCTAATCCTGCAAGCTGTGAACAGCGTTCATATTTTTTAGAGCATTACATTAGACAATGGCGTCCGCTGATCTCTGGTGCATAACAATAAGGACGAATAATGCCGCATCCGTTTTTTGCGCGAGGCTTGCGAGCCTGAACAACTTAATGCTTGATGCAATTTAGGTATGACGTTGTTTTTACGTTTTTGCAATGATCGCGTCAGTGCGATCGAACAGGCGGACAAAGTGCCTGCGCAAAAACCGCGAGAATAATAATGATATGCATAGATGCAATAACGATAGTGTTAACGAATCCGGCGCAGAGGCGATTGCCTTGTCGAATAAGACCCAATAAGCAGGTGCCAGAGGAATACTGTCGCTCCAGAAAAGGATGTCAAGACTAACCCGTGTCTCGGTAGGAGCCCAGTGATGGGCTTCTACCGGTTGCTCCACATGATCCACGTGTCTGTGGTCATTCCATCCGGCTCAGCGGCGCCCACCTGCCTCGGCATTATCAAGCAGCCGTAGCTATTGAAGCGGGGGATCTTGTAAAATTCCCCGATCATTCCTACGAGACATCCCCCATGAAACACCCTTTGGCCTTGATTGCACTCGCTAGCCTGAGTATGAGTGCCTACGCCGATATATTCGCAGTCTTCCGTGAGCCCGATGGCAGCACCAAGTGGCAGTACGTGGCCAACACTACTGCCAGCGTTTTGATCCTTTCGTTAGTTATCGTCCTGATATTTTTAATTCGCGCTCATTTGCGTTCGATGCGCGCCAACCGCGCGCTGACTGAAATTAAAGCAACGCTGGAAGATCGTGTTGCGCACCGCACGGCGGTATTACAGGAAACGACTGAACAGTTGCAGGAGCGCGAGGCTTACATCGCCAGTATTGTTAATTCCATGCCGGTGATGTTGATTGGCTTGAACCAACAATTACAGATTACCCAGTGGAACAAAAAGGCCGAAGAAATTACCGGCCGCCCCCTGAAAGATGTGGTTGGCAAAAATTTATGGGAAGCCTACACGGCAATTACGCTTACGCAGGAGCAAGTGAAATCCGTACTGGAATCCGGTGAAACGCTCACGCTCAAACATGCCCAGCGCGGGCAATACAGTTTTGATATCACGCTATATCCGCTCGACAATCACGCTGACACCGGCATAGTGATTTTGATTTCCGATGTAACCAAACAAGTCAATGCTGAAAATAAAGTAGCCGAGCGCGATAAAGTGTCCGCGATGGGAGAATTAGCATCGGCCATGGCCTACGACATCAGCTTGCCGATGCAAACCATTTTGTCGCGCGTCACTCGTGCCCGGCAAGAACTGGAAGCGGCAGACTTGGGTGAAGTAAAAACGTTTTTGTTAGATGAGGTTGAAACCGTTCGTCTCAGTGCGCATCAAGCGACCGCGATCGCACAAAATCTTTTGGATCTCGCGGGTAGTCACCGCGACAGCAAGCAGCTCGCCGATGTGCCGCCAATTATGGATCGCAGTATTGCACTCGCAACGGATTTGTTTACCGATGCCGACAGCCTCGCCTTTAAACATATTAATATCCGCCGCAATTACGCATCGCCCCTGCCGCAAATTCCCTGCTTTCCCGCAGAGTTGGAGCAGGTATTTGTACGCCTGATGCGCAATTCCTTTTACGCACTCAATGCCAAAACCTGGGATGACAACAACAAGCCTTGGATCAATATTGAGATTGGTGAATTTTACGATTCGCTCTGGATTAAAATTGAACACAACGGCAAATGCTTAAGTCCAAGCGAGCAGCTGGATATTTTCCAGCCCTTCTTCGCCATTACCAATCATGAGTCCACCTGTCCCGTTGAGCAGCGCTTGTCCTATTCCTATTTCATCATCACTGATCACCACCGTGGCCAAATGGCGGTGACTTCAGATGAGCAGCATGGCACTTGCTTTAATATTCAGTTAGCCTTGAGTTAGGAATTTCAAAAAACATTTTTTAAAAGCTGCTGCCATAACCTGACAGCAGCTTTTTTTATACTTGTTTTTTTTAAACGGAGAGATATCCAGTGGGTGATAGCGATAAAAGTCCGCTGATGAAAGATGGCTTGGGTGTGTATGCGGTTACACGTATCGCCAAATCCGTTGCACTGGTGGTGCCGGGATTTAATGCCAAGGCCTTTCAGAAAGATGCTGAGCGCGGTCTTGATGAGCTGGAATTAAAAGCGCGCGTACATCATCTGATTGCAGTGTTGCATCGCCATTATGATTTGCCATTTAAAAAACTCAGTAAGTATTTACAGGATTTGCCGGACGTATGGGACAGGGGTAGTGCGGTAGATAATAAAGCCGGGTTTGCCGCGTGGCCCTTGATTGATTATGTTGCCGCGCACGGCTTGCAACATCCAAAAGAAGCGCTGCAAACATTGGAAAAATTGACTCCGTTATTTAGTGCAGAATTTGCGATTCGTCCTTTTATTCAGCAACACACTGACATCACCTACGCAACATTGTTGGAGTGGTGTGAGCATCCATCCGAGCATGTGCGTCGTTTGGCTTCTGAAGGTTCACGGCCGCGTTTGCCCTGGGGAATGCGCTTGCCGCAATTCATACAAAACCCTGAGCCACTGGCCGGCATTTTGGAGCAGTTAAAAGCCGACGAGAGTTTATATGTGCGTCGTTCGGTGGCAAATAATCTCAACGATATTAGTAAAGATAATCCCGAGTGGATGATTAACCTATGCGAAAGCTGGTTGGTTGATTCCAATGCGCATACCGATTGGATTGTAAAACACGCGTTACGCAGCTTGGTAAAAGCCGGCGATGCGCGAGTATTTCCGCTGTTGGGTTATGCGGCAAAAGCCAGTGTGGTGGTGAGCGATATCCAGTTGGACAAAAAGAAAATAGCGGTGGGAGACTCAATCAATTTTTCGTGCACTATTACCGGAGGTAAGAAAGCCCAAAATCTGGTAGTGGATTACGTTATCTATTTTATGAAAGCCAATGGCAAGTTGGCTCCCAAGGTTTTTAAATTAAAAAATATCGCGCTTGCCTGCAATGAAAGTCTGACACTCAATAAAAGTCACTCGTTTAAACTGATTACAACCCGACGCTATTACGCGGGTACACATCAGCTTGCTATTCAGATCAATGGTAAAGAAGTCGCGCGCACCGATTTCTACGTTAGCGACTAATACAGGTTGTGTTGCGGGAAATAAGTAGACAGAGTCACTCAGCCTTCCAACAGGCTCCAACAGGCTCCTACAGGGAGACTAAAGCGGCGTTGAGTTTGTTTTCCAGTTCGGCTTTTAATTGTAAGTAGTGGCCAAGTTGCACGCCGGTTTGTTGTGCAAGGGTGTCCTGACAGAGAGATAAATCCAAATCGGTAATGTAGCAAGGGTAGTGCGCTCCTTGTTGGCGCCTACGGATAATGTAACTTGCCACTGCTTTGAATAACTCATCACCATAGGCGAGTGAGGAAAATTCCTGTTCGTTGCAATAGATTGTAAAGCGCAATTGTTGCTCGTTATCCATTTCGGCGATGGCTTTAATATTGATAAAATGCAACTGGCTTAAGTCGGTGTGTAAGTACCGGCGCTCCGCACGCCCCTGCTGTTGCTTGACATTGCCGAGCAGCTCGTAAATAGCAATGTCTTTGCTGTCTGCCAGAGAACCTCTGTGGTCACCATCCAATAATTGACGCTGCATAGCGGCGTTAATGAAATTAATTAATGGTCGTAAAAGTGTTTGCTGGTTGTGGTACTCGGTCAGTGTGGTGAACATCGAACCTTTTTCATCGACAATAGTGATGCGTGCCCGGGTTTGTTCCAATTGATAAAAAATGCTGACGCAGCGCGGTTTTATCTGCTCGCAAATAATGCGCAAGGGTTTGTCTCTTAGTCCATAGCGATCAATTACTATGGGGCTAAAATCGGGTTGTGCCTGTGAGAGCCGATCCAATAATTTTTCGTAGCGTTTAAAGCGCTGAACTTGCAATTGTTGCTGTACACACTGCAAGAGTAAATATTCATCGCCCATCTCCAAAATATAACGTGTATTGCGTGGATGAGTGCCAGAGTAATAGCAACTGATCAGGTCGCGCCACAATTCTGTTAGCCGCTGCGCGATATTATTTCCTTGTCCGCTGCTAAAACACCGCACAGTCAATTCTGGCAAACTAAGCTGTTTGCCGGGTGGAAATAGGCGGAAGTAATGCTGCAAGCAATTAATCAATGCGTCGTTGCCGTAATAGCGGCAGATCAATTCGCCCCAGGAATTAATGTGGATAACATCGGCATTGATAATTAAATTTTCGCGCAGGCCGCTGTAGCCTAGGGCATCGCGATGACTAGTGAGCATTTGCATGCCCTTTTTGTGCAGATCAGCCTGCGGCTCAACACCCGTGTTAGCGATAATTAACAACTGCCCAATACTGGCGGGGCGCGTGAAGTGATGATGCTCAATCGTTAATGGAACGGGTAGCCACTGTTGTAAGGTTTGAATCAATTGCTGTTTTTGATTGGCGCTGAGTGACAGCTGTTTGCCAATAATATCCACCTTGGTGTAGCTCGCTAGAATTTCGTTGGCATGGCACCAGAGTAATAGCTCCAAAAGGCTGCGCGAACGTTTAATGGGTTCTACATCGATATTGCGCAACACGAGATCATTCTGGCTTCCGCGCACCACTTGCCAGCTTTCGCCGGTCTCATTTTGTTCGCGAATAAAACACAGATTGTCTTCACTTAAATCCCGCGAGATACCAGGATTAATCCACTCAATTTTTCCTGCTTTGCGTTCAAAGGCGGCGTGCAGTTTGCGCCCCAGAATGGTTAACTCGTCACTGCTGATGGCAATGTTATTCTGTTGATGCGCGCTCAGCTCGCTCAATAGCCGGTAACTGTGGTTAAGTTCATTGACCAGCAATGTGCGCTCGGCTATCACATGGGGTGCTTTCCAATAGGCGCGGTTGTCGAGGATATGTAATTGGTGTAGTGACCAGTGCCAGCTTTTTACGAGTTCCTCTAATAATTTTCGTTGCCAGGATTTATTCGGCTGGCGGCTGGTGCGTGACAGTGGTTTGTTCACTTTGAAATAAAAGCAGCGCCGCACCAAATCCAGGCGCTGTTCCTGATTGTGCTTTTGCAGATAGTGCTCAATGCGACGATAAACCATGACATAGGGATCGAGTGCATCTGCGTCCGGATCTTGCGCGTAAATCGCGCGTTTGAAACTGAGCGCGAGCGGTTCAGTGTCGATTAGATTATCGCTTGTCGTATCGCCATCGGTATTTTCTTTGCTCGCGTAAACTTCGAGCAACAATAATTTCAATACGGATTTATAAGGTGATTCAATGGCTTTGTAGAGTTGCCAAATACCTGCGCCGATAAATTCATTGGCGGGAATGGAGGGTAATCCGCCAAAGTCGATCACATCATCGCGATTGAGAAAGCGTTTGGTTAGTAATTTTTCGCGGTAATTGTTGTAGTCCAGTTCTTGAGAGACGGGAGTAAACCACCAGAGCGGAATTTTTCCCGCAAGCCATAGTGCTGTGCGATAAAATTCATCCAGCAATAAATAATGCTGCGCGGACCCACTTGCTTCACTGCTTAAACTCTGAGTGCGCTGGGCAGAGAATTCGCCACTGCGCATAAGAAAAAAATGCACTTCAAAATGAATTTGCTGTGCGGCCCATTGACTGATTAGCTGACACTTGCGATCCAGTTCTGGCAAAAAATCATGGTCATCAGCAAGGCTATGGCACACCCACACATCGAGATCACTTGAATCACTCTGGGCAATGGTGCCGACGCTGCCCATAACAAAAAGCGCGTCTATCACCATTTTTTTTTCAGTGAGATCGCGATTGTATTGAAAACTACGGGCCAGAATTTTTCCCAAGCGCAATTCGTCATTGTTGGGTGCGTAGTGATAAATGCCAGCAGGTGTATTGTGCGATACATAACCTGGCAGCATGGGGTGGTTGACGTGAAACAAGAGTGGCAGCACTTGCAAAAACTGTTGCTGACGGTCAGATAGTGCTGCGCAGGTGCGTTGGTGGCGTAGTTGATTTAAATCCAGAAAACGCTGTTTGAGTTGATTAAGTTGTTTGCGGTCAACGCCTTCATCAATATCGTGAGTGTCTATTGGACGTGAATACATAGGCCTTAGCGGTTTGCATTGTCGTTGGTGACTTTTTTCTTACGCAAAATATCGGCGAGGGTGGTGTAAAGTATTTCCGGGTTGACGGGTTTGGATAAATAACCGTTCATGCCTACCGCTAAACAGCGCTCTCGGTCCCCCCGCATTGCTTGCGCGGTAACGGCAATAATAGGAATATTTTGCTGCAAACTACTTGCGCGTAATTGCCCTGCGCGAATTCGTCGCGTTGCTTCCAGCCCATCCATTTCCGGCATTTCCAGATCCATTAAAATGGCATCAAAAGGCTCGCTAGTGGTTTCCAGTAGTTTTAATGCCTCGATTCCGTTGGTAGCAATTACAGTGGTAATTTTTTTCTTTTTCAAAATTCCGCGAATCACCTGTTGATTGACGACGTTGTCTTCTGCGATCAGGATGCGCGCATTTTCGAGTAATTCTTCAATGTCCGTTGGTGTAACCACTTCCGGGCTGATGTCTTGCAGTAGCTGTTCGCGCCCAATCGCTTGGCTGATGGCATCGAACAGGCGTGATTCGCTCACGGGTTTACTTAAAAAGTCGTCCACTAAAATAGCATTAGGGTCGGCACTGGAAATTTCATCGCGGTGATAAGCAGAAATTAAAAATACGTGCGGTTGTTGTTTAAGGCTGCGGTCAGATTTAATCAATCCTGTGAGCTGCAAACCATTCATGGCGGGCATTCGGTAGTCAAGTAGTACAAAGTGATAGGGTTGTCCGAGATTGTCAGCTTTGCGAATGCGTTCGATTGCCGAGGCGGGGTTATCGCTTTCATCGACTTGCAGGCGAATGCTGCGTGCGGTGCTGGCGATAATGGTGCGCGCAATGGTGTTGTCATCCACAATCAGTGCGCGAATATTATTTAAATCGCGCGGGTGATTGATCAGATTTTTTTCACCCAGATGGCTGTGTTCAAACGCAGCACTGAAGGTGACTTTGCATCCCTTGTTTAAGCTTGACTCGATAGTAAAATCGCCATGCATTAAATGCACTAGATGGCTGCAGATGCCAAGGCCATAGGTATTTTTTTCGGTATCGGCAGCCTGTTTGTTGAATACCAAGCGTTCTCTAATATGCGCCAGCTTTTCCTCTGTCATACCAAGGCCGCTATCTTGAACAGTAAATTCAAGCACGACTTGTTTTTGGCTTTGAGTTTTGCGCGCGACCCGCACTATCACCTGATTGGTGTTGGAATATTGGAACGCATTGCTGATGAGATGTCCGAGGATTTGGCTCAGGCGCGAGGCATCGCCACGGAGAAATCGCGGTACCTCGGGTTTGATGTCGTAAACGATGTCTACTGTGCGGTGTAGCGCGCTGATTTCAAAAAGCCGCGACATTTTTTCAAAAAATTGGTCTAAATCAAAATGCGCGTATTCAAGAATGACTCGCCCGGTTTCAATTTTGGAAAAATCGAGCAATTGGTTAATGATTTGCAAAAGAGAGTCAGCGGCTGAATTGATGCTGGTGAGATAGCTTTGTTGCTGTTCATCAAGCTGCGTATCCTGCATTAAATAGCCAATGCCGATGATGGCATTCATCGGCGTGCGAATTTCATGGCTAATGCGTGCGAGGAATTCACTTTTGGTTTTGCTCGCGAGGTCAGCTTGGGCTTTAGCGCTAAGCAGCTCTTCGCGGGAGCTTATAAAATCCGAAATATCGGTATTTACGCCGACGCAACGGCTGGCGAATCCACGTTCATCTGGCTCAAAAAATTTGGCCTTGGAATGAACCCAAATAGTATCGCCATTGCGATGTAACATGCGTAACTGCAATTGCAGGGATTCGCGGTGGTTTGCGATGGCGGTTTGATATTCGCTGAGCATGTTGCTGACGTCATCCGGATGGATAAAGTAACCGCGCAATGTCTCAATATCGCCGGGCAGGTCGCCGTAGTCGTAACCCAGCATGCGCAGGTAACTGCGGTTGAAGTAGATTTTTCCGCTGGGGATGTGCCAATCCCAAAGGCCATCGTTGGTGGCTTCCATTGCATATTGGTGGCGAGTATCTATATCGACCAAGTGGTCGTAGTCACGCTTAAGGGAGGCGAGTTGCTCCTCTAGCAGCAACACTTTAGCTGCCAGAGCTTTTGCGGATTCATCCGAGTGCACTGACTTCTTACTCATACCCTCATCATCCCTCGGTCTTTGTTTGGACAAAAAATAGACTGCAGAATGTAGAGATTAGCTTATATTGGCGTGAATTCCAGCAGTCTGGCGCTGTTTAAATTCGAATTTTGCGTCGGCGCGCTTCAAAGTGGGGCAATTTATAGATTTATGGCAAAAAAAGGCCGCGCATTGTTCCCAATGCGCGGCCTGTTGGACTTCTTATTGCTGATTCGCGTCTATTTGCGATTTGAGATGCTGGCTCTGGCGCGCTCAACAGCCGCTTTCACCTGCGCTGGTGCGGTGCCGCCGATGTGGTTACGCGCGGCGACTGAACCTTCCAGTGTCAGCACGGCAAACACATCTTGTTCGATGACGGAAGAGAACTGTTGTAGCTCGGCCAAGCTCATCTCTGACAGGTCTTTGCCGGTCTGTACACCGTAAGCCACTGACTTGCCCACAATTTCGTGCGCATCGCGGAAGGGTACGCCGCGACGCACGACGTAGTCCGCTAAATCGGTAGCGGTGGAGAAGCCGCGTTTGGCTGCCTCGTACATCTTTTCTTTGCGCGGTTGGATTGCCGGCACCATATCGGCGAAGGCGCGCAGGCAGTCTTTGACGGTATCGATCGCATCAAATACCGGCTCTTTGTCTTCCTGATTGTCTTTGTTGTAGGCCAAAGGTTGGGATTTCATCAGAGTCAAAAGCGCCGTCAGGTGACCATATACACGGCCGGTTTTGCCGCGTACCAATTCAGGCACGTCCGGGTTTTTCTTTTGCGGCATGATTGAGGAGCCGGTGCAGAAGCGATCCGGCAAATCGATAAAACTGAATTGCGATGACGTCCAGAGCACCAGTTCTTCGCTCGCGCGGGACAAGTGCATCATCAATATGCTCGCAAAGGCAGCGAATTCGATGGCGAAATCGCGGTCGCTTACCGAGTCGAGTGAGTTCTCGGTCGGCGCATCAAAACCCAGCAGTTGCGCAGTGTAGGCGCGATCGATTGGGTAAGTTGTACCGGCGAGTGCAGCGGCGCCCAAAGGCGATTGGTTTACGCGCTTGCGGCAATCCATCAGACGGCCATAGTCGCGCTGCAACATTTCAAACCAGGCGAGCAGGTGATGGCCAAAGGTGACCGGCTGGGCGGTTTGCAAATGGGTAAAGCCGGGCATGATGGTATCGGCATTGGCTTCAGCGACTTGCAATAAACCTTGTTGCAAGCGCGTTAGTTCTTTGGCGATTACATCGATTTCATCGCGCAAATAGAGGCGAATATCGGTGGCAACTTGATCGTTGCGCGAGCGTCCGGTATGCAGTTTTTTGCCAGTGATGCCGATACGCTGGGTGAGCAGCGCTTCAATGTTCATGTGCACGTCTTCAAGGCTGACTGACCAGGTAAATTTACCGGCGACGATTTCTGCACGTATCTCTTCCAAACCGGTGATGATCTGGTCGCGCTCGGCTTCGGTCAGCACGCCAACTTTGGCGAGCATGGTAGCGTGGGCGATGGAGCCGTTGATATCGTGGTGATAAAGGCGGTAATCAAAACCGATAGAGGCGGTGAAACGCTCAACAAAAGCGTCGGTGGCTTCACTGAAGCGGCCGCCCCAGGGTTTGATAGGCTGATCGTTTTGGCTCATGAGCATGTGTCCACAAACTGGAAATAATGAGAGAGATGGCAAGTGCGATTAGGCTACCATTGGTATCGGCACTTCAATACCCAAGGCGCTTTGGCGCTAACAGGTAACCTACCTTAGCCCGCAGGCCGCGCATTATATAGCCCAAAGGCGTATTTAAACACTGATTAAAGAAGACGCGCATGAGCAGCTCACAGGCCTCTAATAACAAGGCTCCCACTAGCAGGACAAAGGCATCGCGCCTGGCACCGGCCGAGCCAGCCAATCCATTTTTGCCGGATCTATGCAGCAGCCAATCAGTCTTCCTAATCGTACTGGTCGCGGAATTATTGGCGGTGCTGCTGACCATCAGTGCCTCATCCGGGTTGCAGCATTTTAATTGGGACAAGCTTGCGCTTATCTCTGTACAGATACAGTGGATAGCGGTCTTCAGTGCCGTGGCTCTGTGTCGCCTGCGTTTTTGGTTGGGGCGGCAGAGCCATGTGCGCGCGGGTGTTGTGAGTTATGCGCTGGTATTGGCGATCACACTGGTGCTCTGTGTGCTGGGGCAATGGATTATTTACGGTGCGAGCGGTATGGCGTTTGCGGGCGATCAGGCGTTCAGTTTTGATGGTTGGCTGCTGCTCAATAGCATGGTGATAGCGGCGATTTTATCGGGCATTTTGCTGCGCTATTTGTATCTGCAGCAGCAGTTGCGCAACCAACAACAAGCGGAAATGCAGGCGCGCATTCAGGCATTGCAATCGCGTATTCGCCCGCATTTTTTATTCAATAGCATGAACTCAATCGCGAGTTTGATTGCGACTGATCCCGACACCGCCGAGCGCGTGGTGGAAGATCTCTCTGAATTATTTCGCGCAAGTCTTGCAGAGCCCACCTTAATTCCATTGGGGCGTGAATTGGAATTGTGTAAACACTATCTGGATATTGAGCAGTTGCGCTTGGGGCGGCGTCTGGAATTGGACTGGCAAATTGGCAGCTACAATAAAGAACTCAAAATCCCCAGTTTGATGATGCAGCCGCTGGTGGAAAATGCGATTTTTCACGGCATAGAACCCCTGCCCAAGGGCGGAAAAATTACCGTTAAGGTGTCGCAGAACGATAAGCAACTCAGTATTGTTATCACTAACCCCTATTTGTTAGTGAGAAAAAATCAAGCCAATAGCGAACAGACGCAACGTCATAACCGGATGGCCTTGGATAACATTCGCCGCCGTTTGACGGCACATTTTGGCACTGCAGCGCGCTTGTCCAGCAGTGCGGAAAACGGCGTATTTACCACTTATATTTTCTGTCCGTTAACCCTGACAGCACCGTAAAAGTAATAGCGACTACCACTGAAAAACGGAGACCATAACCATGGATATTTTAATTGTTGATGATGAGGCTCTTGCCCGGCAGCGCCTGCACCGCATGGTGGAAAAAATCGACGGATTTTCGGTAGTCGCTGAAGCAGATAATGCCGAAGATGCGCTGGTCGCCATCACTCAACATGACCCGGATATAGTCTTGCTCGATATTCGCATGCCGGGCCGCGATGGTTTGAGTCTCGCTCAGGATATCGCCGAGTTGGAGGATGCTCCCGCCGTTATTTTTTGCACGGCGTTTGATCAATACGCGTTGGATGCCTTTGGCACTAACGCGGTGGGTTATTTGCTCAAACCGGTAAAAGCCGAGCAGTTGTTGCAAGTATTGGAAAAAGCGCAAAAGCTCAACAAAATCCAGCGCGGTGCTGCGCAACAACAGGTCGCGCCCAAAACTGAAACCCAGCGCACGCACATCAGTGCCAAGACCCGACGCGGGGTTGAATTAATTCCGTTGGATGACGTGCGTTATTTTCTTGCCGATCACAAATATGTCACCGTTTTTCATCGCGCTGGTGAGCATTTGCTTGATGAAACCCTGAAGGAGTTGGAGGAGGAATTTGGTGCGCGTTTTGTGCGCGTACATCGCAATTCGCTGGTATCGGTAAAACATATTGAAGCGCTTGAGCGCAACGCGCAGGGGCAGTATCAAGTGCGCTTGGCGGATACAGAATTGCGCCCGGTAATCAGCCGTCGCCATGTGAGTGATTTAAAGGAATTATTAAAAGCGCTGTGATGCGCAGTCCCGACCTTCACAAAAAACGCCCGCAACTTTTGCAAAAAAGTGCGGGCGTTTTTTTATGTATCGCAATTCAGCCTGCGATGACAATTAACACTTAACGGCAGGTCACCGCAGGTGTTTCTACACTGCCGCCGTTGGTGTTGGCTTGAAATCCAAATTCAACGGTTTGGCCTGGTTGGATAGTGCTGTTCCAGCTCACACCGGTAGCGGTGTAAGGATTGCCGCCACTAACAGTCGCATTCCATGAGCTGGTAATGCGGTTGCTGCCGGCGTATTGCCAGCTCGCCGTCCAGCCGGATCTGGTGTTGGTGCTGTTGTTGGTAACGCGAATCGCACCGGTAAAGCCTGAGCCCCAGGAGTTGGTCACTACATAGCGGCAACTCAACGCAGTAGTGTTGGGCGCGCTGCTCGTCGCTCTGCTAGAGGCAGGTGTTGAACTGGCGGGTGTTGAGCTGGGCGCAACGCTGCTTCTGCTGCTGGATGCGGGAGTACCGGGAGAGATACTGGATGTCGCTCCACCTTCGATCCCAAAGGGTGCGGGCAGTGCCGCACAGCTGGTGCGACCCGCACAGCTTTGCTGATTCTCCCAGCCCCAACCGCTCGCAGTGGTGACACAAATCGGGTAGCGATTGCCGTACCAATTACAGGTGCCGCCAGTAGCGACCGATGAGGGTGTGCTTGAGCGGCTGGATGAGCTGGGTGCAACCGATGATGGCGCTACCGAGCTTGGCGCCGCACTGGAGCGAATACTGCTCGCTACACTGCTTGCCCTGCTGCTAGCGGTGCCGCTGAAATTGGTCGCTAATTTGGAAGTGGCTTTAATACCGTTGGTGCTGTTGATTAGGTAATTGCCCCAGGAACTCAGTGATCCGGCGTTCCAATTGTTGACTATGTCCAGTTGCAGGCAGCAACTGCCATTGCCCGACCAGCTCCAGCCCAGGTAGCCGATTCCCATATCCTGTGCGTACTGCAAAATCGCCTCTTCCGCCACGTTACTGCCGCCATGTTCAGCGCCGAATTCGCCTACGACTATCGCCAAACCACGTGTTTGGAAGCTGTTCAGGTAGCTCTGCACAATGTTTGCGTTGTTGTAGACCTCGTACATATGAACCGAGAAAATGGTGTTTTTAAGCGTGTCAGCCGCGAGGATGCTCGGTGCGTTGTCGCGCATGGAGTTAGACCAATCCTGCCCCCAGTTGGCTGCATCTACCATCAACATATGGGTAAGGCCGCCATTGCGCAGCGCGCGTACAGCGGTAATGTGATCTGCAGTATAGGTGGCTGCAGACGTGCCATTGCCGAAAGGCTCGTTGGCGATATTCACAATCACGTAGTCTTCCTGTCCGGTGATGGCGGCTTTGATATCGCTGCTCAGCCAGTATTCTGTCGCGCGGCTGATGTGTGTTGAGCCGGCATTTTCGCCGAAGCCGGTAGAGTCGTGCACTTCCAAAATACAGACCAGTTTATTGGCCTTACATTGGTTGATCACATTGGTCACATCGGCGCCGTTGTTGCGCGTCCATTGGGTGCCGTTACTGAGGACTACGCGCACGGAGTTGGCGCCAGTCGCGGCTATATCTCTCAGTGATTGGTTAAGGCGTTCAGGCCACCAAGTGTGCGCATGGTTAATGCCACGAAAGACAAACTTGTTGCCATTCGGGTCAAGCACTTGCGTGCCGTTGACGGTCCAGCCTGCAAATGCAGGAGCGATCATGGCTGAGGCAACCAGGGCCAAAGCGGTTTTTTTGAGTACTGTCAGATTTTTCATAGCGTTTCCCGTGGGCAGCAGTTGACCCTGATGGATTTCTGCTGCAGTGACTATTGTTTTTTGTATTGTTTGCTGGAGGCGACTGCTTAACTGCCGGACAATTACACCCTTGGCTACCCTTGATCCTGTCTGATAGGCAGTTTTTATTGTTATTTTGTTTACTGACTAGCCTTGGTTTGTAATCGGTTACAGGATAAGCCGATTTAATGTTGAATAACAAGTCTCGGGCGCAATTTCTTCATCATTTACCACAGGTGGGAATGAATGTTCGGTAACAGTAATGGGCAAGTGTGTAAAAACTACCGCTTCTCTACCCAGCCGTTATCCGGTGTGTTTTTGGCGTAGATTTTTGGGATGGCAATCGGCTGCTTGCATTGTGATGCTTCCGGCAAGTAGGGCGACTTCAGACAAATGATTTTTCGCGTATCAAGGTTAAGTTGCGCCAGATCCTCGGCAAAGTATTGATTGAACAGACGATCAAACTCGCCCGATGTTTTTAGTTGTTCGAGTCCGATAGTCATCCGCTTGGCCAGCAGGGGCTCGCGTTTGCTGACATACAAATAGGTGGGAAAGTCGTAATAAAGCAATAAGCGCGGCTCTATCATCAAATGTTTAAACTGGCTTTTTTCCAGCCGATATTTAAATTGCACTTCATTTAGCCCAAGTGCCAGGCAATCAAAACGGTTAGCCGCCAGAATCGGGAACAGGTTTTCCAGGCCCGGCGCTTCCACCACCGTAATCTGATTGTGTTGGTAGATTTTCGTATCGGCCCAATCCTGACCTTGCCCAATGCGAATCCGGCGCGCATCGTCCAAGTTATCGATCGCTGCAAATTGCGCCAGCGATTCCTGATTGATCAGGCATATGCGGTATCCCAACAACCCCTGCAAAACGTTCATCGGAATTTGAATCACTCCCGCCTGCTCTGCAATAGGCGTCCCGGGCGACGCCCAATGCATGTTCATTAGCTTTCCCTCGGCGAGAAGGATTGCTTGCCTTTTGGCGGTGCTGGCGGATGAGTAGGGTTTGAGCAGATAGTCACCAAACTCGGCGTTGGTAACATCCAGCGCCCTGTGGATCAGCTCAAATTGAAAGGCGTTGTGTTTATCGAACTGGCCATCGTTTTGATAGCGCACAATCATTGGCTCTGCAGCGGCGAGAGTGCTGAGGCATAAGGTGAGGGCGATACAGCTGAGGGTTAGACGAGTGTTCATAGTCAATACCCGGCGGATTTATCTTCAAGTGTAGCTATGAACTGGCTGCATGGCGCATAAATCCATGTTAAATCTGGCTATGGAAATAGCGAAGGTGATCGGCCTTGTCTATCGTCGCTATCCGTTTGCGGGTGTTCGCGCGAGTGAAATGGCTGAGAAGAATTGCATCCGCAGGGTTGCAATTCTTCTCAGCTCGACAAACAGCGGTTATTTTTTGCGGAACAATAGGGTCACGCGGTTGGATTCACCAATCGCGGCGTACTTTGCCTTTTGCTCTTCCTTGCCGCTCAGGCTGGGCGGTAAGCGCCAGACATTTTCATCGGCTTGTGGATCATCTTTAGGGTTTTTGTTGATATCGCTTTCGCCCGCAAATTCAAAACCAGCGGCGGTCATAGTGCTGATTAAATAAGAACGTTTTAAATAGCCACGGCTGCCGTCGGCCCATGCATCGGGTTTATCTTCAGCCATCGCATGTTGAACAATACCCACTACACCACCGGGTTTTAAGACGCGATGGGTTTCAGCAAGTGCCTGCTTTAAGTAATTACCTTTTGCATCAAAGCGCGCGAGGTTGTGAAGTGCGCGGATAAACAATACTGCATCAACTTTGCCGGTTAATTCGGCAGGCATATTGGCAAACGTATAAGCCTCACCTGTTGCCCCATTAGCGCCGCCCCAGGTTTTTGCATCCACCGCAAATTGTGCTGGCCAGGCTTTGCGCTGCGCAATAAATTCCGGCGTCGCAAATCCGCCAAATTCCGGCCACATATTCAGGCTGTAATCAACGGCAACCAAGCGACCTTCAGTACCTAAATACGGCAGCAAAATTTTTGAATACCAACCTTCACCCGGCAATGCCTCAACTACTGTATCGCCCGGTTTAATGCCAAAAAACGCCAGCGTTTCCACCGGGTGGCGCGCAGCGTAGCGAGCCTGGTGTTCAGCGGGCAGGCTTTGGGTGACGGCAACGAGTTGCTTTTTATCGGCGCTGCTTAAGTGCTGCGTTTGCGCTTGGTCAGTTACATTGGCGCAACTTTGCAACAGTATTGCTGCGCCAAAAATCAGAAATTTGTTCATGCTTGTTTTACTTTGAGCGGTGATGGGGGCACAACGATAAAGCCTGATGCGCTTCGTTTGCTATCGGTATTTGTGTATTTAACCCTAATTAACGCTTGGGGCGGCGGTGTTTGGTTTGCGCACAATATTCGCATGACGAAAAAACCCGCCGAAGCGGGTTGTTTGGGTGTTGACCGAATGCCATCCATGATCTTTGTTGTTGCTAGGGTTTTGATTAATACACCAAGGTTTGCATCGCATGTGCCGGGATGTTTACCGTAGTTTCTTCATTGCCAACGTAGAAACGATAGGTGATGGCATCGTCTGTATTGTTCATTATCACTGTCGCTAGCTTGTTGTCTGCATTCAAAAATGATGTGGTTTGCAATGCGCTGCGGCTGGATGCGGCGCTAACACGCTTTGCGTTAGGGCGAATAAATTTGGAGAAGTGGCCGAGGTAGTAATAGGTGGGGGTGTAGATTAATTGGCCGTTATCTTCGTGGATAGGTGCGAAGCAAAAGTTGCCAACATGATTGGGGCCGCCGGTGTTGTCGAGCAAAATATTCCAATCGGTCCAAGCGACAGCGCCCGAATTAAAATCATTAATTAATGAATCACCATAACGCTCGGCGTTTGGCCAGTAGTGGTAGCGTTCAGCGTTGAATTTTTCTACGGTTGCCTCGGTGAGCAGTAAATTCACGTTGGGATAAGTTCTGGCAACTTCTGCGACGTTGCTATACATGGGTTTTCCGCCGGTCCAGGTTTCATACCAGTGAAAGCCGATGCCCCACACATATTGTGCTGCATCTGGGTCGCTCATAATCGTATTTGCGCGGTGTACGATCAGATCGCGGTTATGATCCCACACCACAATTTTTTTATCGCCAAGACCTTCTTTTTTCATCACGGGACCGAGATGATTTTTAAGAAAATCGCGCTCCTGTTCTGCGGTGTAAAGCATGGATTCCCAGCGCTGTGTTGCCATGGGTTCATTCTGTACGGTAATCCCCCAAATCGGGATGCCCGCTTTTTCATAGGCTTTAATAAATTTGGTGAAATACATTGCCCATGTGTGATGGTATTCGGGCAATAAGGTCCCGCCTTGTAACATATGGTTAGTGTCTTTCATGAACGCCGGTGCACTCCAGGGGCTGGCGAAGGTCGTTAACGAGCCACCAGCGGCTTTGAGCGCCTGCTTAATCATGGGAATGCGATATTTTTGATCATGTTTGATGCTGAAGGTTTTTAATTCTTTATCGCCTTCTTTGATATAGGTATAGCTGCCGCTGCTGAAATCGGAGCTGTGGATAGTGGTTCTGAGCAGGGTGTAGCCGATGCCGTCTTTTTT
>CAIOHY010000363.1 GCA_903858205.1 uncultured Cellvibrio sp. | reverse complement strand
GCCATCATCTGCAAGACAATCAATTTCACGCTGAACATAATCACCTGTGACCATATCTAAAATGACATTCACACCTTTACCATTGGTAGCTTTTTTGACCTCTTCAACAAAATCTTGTGTTTTGTAATTCACTGCTAAGTCCGCACCAAGCTTCAGGCAGGCAGCACATTTCTCATCAGTACCAGCAGTAACAAACACTTTAAACCCAAGAGCTTTGGCAATCAAAATAGCGGTCACACCAATACCACTTGAGCCACCTTGCACTAACAGCGTCTCACCAGCAGAGAGTTGACCCCGCATGAAAACATTGCTCCATACGGTATAGAAGGTTTCAGGCAATGCAGCTGCTTCTTGATCTGAAAAACCTTTGGGGTAAGGCAAGCACTGTGCAATCGGCGCAGTACACAGCTCGGAATATCCTCCACCCTGAACTAAGGCACAGACCTTGTCGCCAACTTTTAAACCAAATTGATTATCTGCATGAGATAAATCACCGCCAATGATTTCGCCGGCAACCTCGAGACCAGGAATATCAGATGCGCCAGCAGGCACTGGGTAAAAGCCTTTACGTTGCAAAACATCAGGACGATTAATCCCTGCTGCAAGAACCTTAATTAAAATCTCGCCTGAACCAGCCGAAGGAACGGCTGGGTCTGGACGAGTGGCAAGCACCAACATTTCTGGTCCGCCAAATTCTTTAATTTCCATTACGTGCATAAGAGCTTCTCGCAGTAGTAGAGGTAATTAACTTAAGCTGTTTCGTCGGAAGCAGGAACTACTTCAGCTACAGACTCACTCGCACCGGCTAAAGGAGAAATCGTGCCGCCCTCTTCAGCCATCGCGGCTTTGAGAGACAAACGCAAACGACCACGCTCATCAGCAGCAAGCAACTTCACGCGCACAACTTGACCTTCTTGCAGATAGTCTTTTACTTCCTTCACACGCTCATTTGAAATTTCAGAGATATGCAAGAGACCATCTTTGCCGGGAAGAATATTGACTAATGCACCGAACTCAAGCAACTTCACTACTGGGCCTTCGTAGATCTTGCCTACTTCAGCTTCTGCAGTAATGCCTTCAATGCGTGCCTTTGCTTCAGCCATGCCCTCAGCACTAGTAGAAGCAATCGTTACAGTTCCATCATCTTTGATATCGATGCTACAACCGGTTTCTTTGGTCAAAGCTTGAATCGTTGCACCGCCCTTACCAATCACTTCACGAATCTTATCTGGATGAATCTTAAATGACACCATGCGTGGGGCATGAGCTGACAATTCTGTTCGAACTGAACCCATAGCTTCTTGCATTTTGCTCAAGATATGCAAGCGACCTTCTTTAGCTTGCGCCAAAGCAACTTGCATGATTTCTTTAGTAATACCTTGAACCTTAATATCCATCTGTAATGCAGTAATACCGTTAGCTGTTCCAGCTACTTTGAAGTCCATATCGCCCAAGTGATCTTCATCACCAAGAATGTCAGTCAACACGGCAAAACGGTTGCCGTCAAGGATCAAGCCCATTGCAACACCAGCAACGTGCGCCTTAACAGGAACGCCAGCATCCATCATTGCAAGACAGCCACCGCAAACGGAAGCCATTGAAGACGAGCCATTGGACTCAGTAATTTCTGAAACAACACGAATACTGTATGCAAAATCTTCTGGGCTAGGTAATACTGGAATTAAGGCGCGTTTAGCTAAACGACCATGACCAATTTCACGACGCTTTGGACTACCTACACGACCAGTTTCGCCAGTGGCAAATGGAGGCATGTTGTAGTGGAACATAAAACGATCGCGGTATTCGCCTTCAAGCGCATCAATAATTTGCTCATCACGTGCAGTACCTAAGGTAGCAACAACAAGAGCTTGGGTCTCACCGCGAGTAAACAATGCAGAACCGTGTGTGCGTGGTAGCACACCATTACGAATTTCAATTGGGCGCACAGTGCGAGTGTCACGACCATCAATCCGTGGCTCACCATTCAAAATCTGGCTACGAACAATCTTAGCTTCAATTTCAAACATGATGTCGCTGACGGCAACAGCATCAACATCGCCCTCTTCAGATAACTTAGCTAACACTTCTTTAGAGATTTCTTTCAGTTTGTCTGAACGAGCGCCCTTTTGACGAATCTGATAAGCCTCACGTAATGGCGCTTCAGCTAGTGCATTCACCTTAGCGATAAATGGCTCATTCTTAGGAGCAGCAGTCCAATCCCAATCTGGTTTTCCAGCTTCGCTCACTAACTCATTAATTGCGTTAATGGCAGTTTGCATTTGGTCATGGCCATACACAACTGCACCTAACATGACTTCCTCAGAAAGCTGGTTTGCTTCTGACTCCACCATCAATACTGCAGCTTGTGTGCCAGCAACGATCAAATCGAGTTCACTAGTAGCTTGCTCTGTTCGAGTTGGATTCAACAGGTATTGGCCATTTGCATAACCAACACGAGCTGCGCCAACAGGACCAGCAAAAGGAATACCTGAGATAGCTAAGGCTGCAGATGAAGCGATCAAGGCAGGAATATCGGCAGGAACGTCAGGGTTGATAGATAACACATGAACAACCACTTGAACTTCATTCAAGAAACCCTCTGGAAACAATGGGCGTAGTGGGCGATCGATCAAACGGGAGATCAAAGTCTCACCTTCTGATGGGCGACCTTCACGACGAAAGAAGCCACCAGGGATCTTGCCTGCTGCGTAGGTCTTTTCTAAATAATCAACTGTCAATGGGAAAAAGGATTGGCCTGGCTTTGCAGACTTAGAGGCAACTACAGTGCCCATTACCACGGTGTCATCCACGTTAACGATGACGGCACCACCAGATTGGCGAGCGATCTCGCCTGTTTCCATCGTAACTTGATGATTGCCCCATTGAAAACTTTTTACTGCTTTTTTAAACATAGTCATATTGATCTTCTCCAAATTGTTCACGTATAACTCACATGAGTCATACGCTTGTCGTGGGATAAAGCAGTGTCACGACAACACTGGAGCGCTTTAAGATCAAAAGGGATGCCATTCCAGGGAGACTCTGAATTTCTTTCAGAAGCTCATTGGAATGACACGATCCCCTACACAAATAATCGAAAATCGCTCAAAAAACATGCCACCTTCCTAAGGCTGCATCCAAAAAGAAACAGTCTTAAGTGAGATGGCATTGCAATACTGATATGAATTACTTACGGAGACCTAATTTATCGATCAATGCGCGATAACGATCCAGATCTTTGCCTTTGAGGTAATCCAAGAGGCGACGGCGACGTGAAACCATCTTCAACAAACCTCTTCGGCTGTGATGGTCTTTAGCGTTAGCCTTGAAATGGGGGGTTAATTCATTGATGCGGGCTG
>CAIOHY010000362.1 GCA_903858205.1 uncultured Cellvibrio sp. | reverse complement strand
TTCAATTCGCTCAAACTGGATGTAGCGCACCTAGCGGACGCATATGAAGGATTCGCGCGCCTGCTGGTGCTCGGCGAGCCAATTGGCCAGGACGTTTCGCTGCTGAAGATCTGGTCAACTGAAACCTTCCAACGCATTGCAGAGCTTGGACTCGAGACCTCTGGGTCTGCAGCAGCATTACGCGGAGACATCTCTCTTGGCACACAAGATCTGAATGTACTCGGCGCTTGGTACAAGGCCCGCCCGGCGACCATCTATGGTGGAAGCAACGAAATTCAACGCAACATCATCGCAACGCAGGTGCTTAACTTACCAGCACGATGAACAATAAAAGGAAACAATCAATGAGCGATACCAAAAAAACCTGGCGTACAGCTATTTCCGACTACGACGAGGGAAGCATCCAGATTGGGGGCTACAGGGTGCGCGACCTGATGCGCAACCTCGACTTTGGGGGCGCCGTCTTCGTGCTTTGCCAACAGCGGCTACCAACTCCTGCGCAGGCGAAGCTCGTTAATGCGGTTTTAATCTCTGTAATCGATCACGGCATCGTTGCGCCATCGGCGATATCGCGCATCATCGCCGCATCGGGAGTGCCGTTGCAGGCGTGCGCTGCTGCTGGCATCCTATCGATTGGCGACGTGCATGGAGGTGCTGGCGAGCAGGTCGCGCGACGACTGACTGAGCAAGTTGTATCAGCGAAAGAGAAGGGTTTTTCGATGGCCGAAAAAGCTCGTGAAATTGTGACTTTTGCGCGTTCAAAGAAAGAACGCATTGAAGGGTACGGACACCCTTTGCACCCTGTCAGCGACGAACGAGTCGAAACTCTCGTAACGCTTGCGCGTGAACTCGACCTAGTCGGACCGCACCTCGAGCTGGCTCTTGCCATCGCAGATGAAATCAAGCAGCAAAGTGGGCGCACTATACCGCTGAACGTTGACGGTGCAATGGCGGGTGTGTTGATGGACCTGGGCTTTGACTGGCGGATTACCCGAATGTTCGTTTTCGTTCCGCGTGCCGCCGGCATTTCAGCCCACGCAGTGGAAGAGACTGTTCGTGAACGTGGTTGGCGTGTGATCGCGAAGCACGATGACATCGACTATGACGGCCCAGCTGTTCGCGATTGGGAAAACGCCCCACCTGCTGGCTGAACGAAGCCTATCCAAATTAAAACTTCAATTAATGATCGAAAAAATTTTTGTGCTGAACTTTATTTAAAGGAGAAAAACTATGTTGTATCAAAAGAAAGTATGTATTATTTTTGATGATGAAGGTGCTTCAACTCAGGTGGAAATTATCGACGTCATTTGGCGTAGGTGTAAAGAAGTTGTGCGGTTATTTCCGATTGTTTTGGCCATGGTATTAATTAGCGTTTCATTCGACTCCACAGCTCAGGATTCAGCAAAAGGAGGTGTAGCTGGACAAAAGTTAACGCTAAAATTTTTATTTGGTTTTGCCCAAGGCGCAAGTAGTAGTACGCAGGCTGGTGTAGATGCAATGCAGGCTAAGCTGAAAGATCTTTCACTTGGCGGCGTAGAAATGAATTCTAGGGGAGGGGGTGTTCTAGGCAGCGAAGCCCAAATGCTTGAGTCTGTGCAACTCGGAACTTTGAATGCAGCGGCTTTATCTTCCCCGGTGCTCACCAGCATTTTGCCTAAAATGGGCGTTTTTGATCTTCCATATATTTGGCGTGATCTTGATCATTTCTTTACTGTAATTGATGGGCCCCTTGGACTCAGTTTAACCAAAGGGTCTGAAGCCAAAGGGTTCTTGGTGTTAAGCCAGTGGGTCGGCGGTATTCGTAATATGTACGGAAACAAGGCCGTATATAAAGTTGAAGATTTGAAAGGTGTCAAGATTCGTATTCTGCAGAGCCCTGTATTTCTTGAGAGCTTTAAAGCTATGGGCGCAACCCCTGCCCCGATTAGTTGGCCTGAAACCTATCAAGCTCTACAAACGGGAACGGTGGATGCAGC
>CAIOHY010000361.1 GCA_903858205.1 uncultured Cellvibrio sp. | reverse complement strand
TATGCCCATTCGTGTAATGTTCATGGTGACTCCTCTCTCTTAGTTGACTGTTTGTAACTCATTCAGTCTGGCACATTGATGCCGTTTAAGGGGGAGGAGTCCATACCATTAACCTACGGGAAACGACAGTGATGTGCACCAACAAAAAACCCGAACCATTTCTGATTCGGGTTTTCATTTTTCTCACATCCGTTTACAACCTTAAACGTTGTAAGTGGTCGATGCGGTGTTGCCGCCGCGACCGGTCCAGTTGGTGTGGAAGAATTCACCGCGTGGTTTGTCGGTGCGCTCATAAGTATGCGCGCCGAAGTAGTCGCGCTGGGCTTGCAGCAAGTTTGCTGGCAGGCGGGCAGTGCGGTAGCCGTCAAAATAAGTCAGTGCTGAAGTGATGGTTGGCGCGGGGATGCCGTTCACAATCGCAGCAGCAGCAACACGACGCCAGCCAGCTTGGGCTGCATCAACAGTTTTGGTGAAGTAATCATCCAACAGCAGGTTTTTCAATTCAGGATTCTTATCGAATGCTTCTTTGATATTGCCGAGGAAAGATGAACGAATAATACAGCCGCCGCGCCACATTAACGCGATGCCACCGTAATTCAAATTCCAGCCGTATTCTTTGGCTGCTTCACGCATCAACAAATAACCTTGTGCGTAAGAAATAATTTTTGAGGCAAATACCGCGTTGCGCAAATCGTCGATGAACGCTTTTTTATCGCCGGTGAAATTCACCGCTGGGCCTTTAATGACTTTTGAAGCTTCAACACGCTCGGCTTTTTGCGATGACAAGCAGCGCGCAAATACCGCTTCAGAAATCAGCGTGAGGGGTACACCCAAATCCAGAGCGATTACACCGGTCCACTTGCCAGTACCTTTTTGACCAGCGGTGTCGAGGATTTTCTCAACCAGTGGTTCGCCGTCGGTATCTTTGTACGCGAGTATGTCGCGGGTGATTTCGATGAGGTAAGAATCGAGTTCGCCTTTGTTCCACTCGGCAAATACGTCATGCATTTCATCCGCGTTCAGGCCAACCACTTCTTTCAGCAATTGGTAGGCTTCACAGATCAATTGCATATCGCCGTATTCGATACCGTTGTGCACCATTTTTACAAAGTGGCCAGCGCCGTTCTCGCCAACCCAATCACAGCACGGCGAGCCATCGTCCACTTTGGCGGAGATGTTTTGGAAAATCTCTTTTACGTGTGGCCATGCTGCCGGTGAACCGCCGGGCATAATCGATGGGCCAGTCAACGCGCCTTCTTCGCCACCGGAAACGCCGGTGCCGATAAACAACAGGCCTTTGCTTTCGAGGTGGGCGGTGCGACGGTCGGTATCGGGGAAGTGAGTGTTGCCGCCATCGATGATGATGTCGCCAGCTTCAAGATGTGGAATCAGTTGTTCGATGAAATCGTCTACGGCTTTACCGGCTTTTACCATCAGCATAATTTTGCGCGGTTTGGCGAGTGACGCTACCAGTTCTTCAATCGAGCGCGCACCGCGAATGGTTTTGCCTGCAGCACGGCCAGCGATGAAGCTGTCTACTTTTTCTACGGAGCGGTTGTAAGCGGTAACTGTATAGCCTTTGCTAGCCATATTGAGGATGAGGTTTTCGCCCATCACGGCCAAGCCAACCAAGCCTATATCGGAAAGTGGTTTCATAGTAGTAATAGCCTATCGTTGTGGTTGATGTCCTGACCCGCATGGACATTCAACAGGACAGTTCCGGTCGCCAATGTCACCCGAATGCTGACCTGAAAAATTCCAGGGAGCAGTGATTGACCGATTCTATGTAACGGCGCTGCTCTAACGGCTGCGCTCTTGAAGGGGTGCGTATTATTCCCGTTTGTTCACCAAAAAAACAGCGCAAGACGGAAAACTTCTGGCTATTTTGGTGATTGTTTGCGGCAATGTTCCTTTCCTCGTTTCCAGCTCCGATGGGTGACAGGGTGCTAAGGAGTGGATTATAGTTGAGGTTGCATGAGAACCTCGGAGAATCACTATGACCCTAAAAGCAACTTCAGTCAGGTTAGATGATGAAACCCTTGAGCGGGTTGGCAAAATGGCAGATGCCATGGACAGGCCGCGTGCCTGGTTGATGGCACATGCCATTAAACAGTTTGTTGAGCGCGAGGATTGGTTTATCCGCGAAGTGGAAAAAGGCGTGAGCGCAGCGGACCAAGGGCTGTTAGTGGACCATGCGGATCTCAGAGCTAAATGGGGGACTAAGCGTGCAACTTAAATGGACTGATCTTGCGGCAAAGGACTTGGACAATATTGAAACCTACATCGCCACCGAAAACAGCCCCCTTGTCGCGATTGATGTTGTGCTCAAGGTGATGGACAGCAGTGAATTGATTTTATCTAACCACCCTCAGGCAGGTCGCCCCGGTCGCGTCAGTGGAACTCGCGAGTTGGTGATTGATGGTATTCCATTTATTCTTATTTACCGAATTGTCGATCGTTTGGGGCAAGTGCAAATTTTGCGTGTGCTGCATGATGCGCAACAGTGGCCAAGCGAATATTAATGAAGGTTATTTAATGCTTTATAAAGTAGCTAGTGTTTAATGCGTTATATCTTTGAATCGAAATTTATCCTATTTGTGTTTTTCGTTTTAGCTTCTCCGTTAGGTTTTTCGGCGAGTTTTGATTGCGCAAAAGCCACCACATCAATGGAGAAATTAATTTGCTCCAATGATTACATATCGGGATTGGATGAAGAGCTTGGCCAAGCATACAAAGAAGCGCTGATAAGATACGTCGACAAAAAGGACTTGATTGTTCGCCAACAGCGGAATTGGATCAAATGGATTCGCAGTCAATGTACTGACCCTTCATGTTTAGCAACTTTGTATGAGGCACGGATCGGGGAGTTGGTGGATGGAAATGATGTGGCTGCTTTGAGTGGTTCCGAGAAGCCGAATTTTATTTTAACGAGTGGTAGAGGGCTTCCATTGTGTGAGGAGTATTTGGGTGTACTCAATAACACTCCTAGAGAAGAGCTGCGTGCTTGTAAATTGCCTGATTTGTCAAAATCAAATATCAAACCTGTTGAATTCAAACAGTTGACGGGTGAGAAGTTAAAAAATACAGATAGTATTATCTATGAACAGAAGTATCGACGTTCCCATGCAGAATGGGAAAAAGACTGGCCAGATCGCGAAACACAATATTCTGTTGGGTTGAGAAAATTGGGTGAGGCATTATGGGATTTGAATAAGGATGGTGTGCCAGACCTGATAATTCAGGAAAGTATTGCCAAAGAGAGTTGTGTTTTTCTAGGTAATGTTGAAGATTTAGAATCGAGGCGCTCGTTAAAAGATAAATGGATGTCATATTCTAATATTGAAAAAATAAATATTGCCGCGGACGTCGGCTATAAGAATTCATATACCCTCATCAAGGACGGTAAGCTCAGCTATGTCAGTGCAGATAATTTTGTTTTTTTTGATGGGCAATATTTGTCTATTGATCATGATTTCTTGGTTGTAAATAAAATATCCACCGACTGGGCAGATAGAGAATGGGTAAATATATGGGGAGTAGACTCTGAACCCGATGCTAAGCACGGGAATTATGGTATGGCACCGGCAGTATGTAAATTTTGGTTTAATAAATAATTTTGCAGTGAAAAGTTTTAAATGTGATGTTTGATTTTTCGTTTCCTCCGTCTGTCAGGCTCTGCCTGTTGCGCTAATGCCCAATCAATATGCTCGTCTACCAATGGGCTAACCATTGTTCGTTTTTCAGTTAATGCATGGGTGATGCGCTCGTCACTCGGCGCATTCCCTAAACCCACCGCCAAATTCCTGAGCCATCCCTCATAGCCAATCCGGCGAATTGCCGAGCCTTCTGTTCTGGCTAAAAACTCTTCTTCTGTCCAATTAAACAGATCGACCAAATCACTATCGGCCAAGTCGTGGCGCGGTAAAAAATCCGTCTCGCCAGTGAACTGGGCGTATTTATTCCAAGGGCAGATGGCTTGGCAGTCGTCGCAGCCGAACACGCGGTTGCCCATGGGTTCGCGGAATTCCTCGGGGATGCTGCCTTTGTTTTCGATGGTGAGATAAGAAATACAGCGGCGTGCGTCCAATTCGTAAGGGCGCGGGAAGGCGTCGGTGGGGCAGACTTTTAGGCATGCAGTGCATTCGCCGCACTGATTGGTTTGCTCGGGTTGATCAATCGGTAGTGGGACAAAGGTAAAAATCTCGCCGAGGAAAAACCAACTGCCCACGCCGCTATTAATGATCAGCGTGTGTTTGCCAGTCCAACCCAAGCCCGCTTTTTCCGCGAGCGGGCGCTCCATCACCGGGGCACTATCGACAAAGGCGCGGTTTTGGCCTTTGAATGGATAATTATCTGGCAGTGCATCATCGATTTTTTGTGCAAGCACACTCAAGCGTTTACGGATGAGCTTGTGGTAATCGCGCCCCAGCGCATAGCGCGAAACATAGGCTTTGGTGGGGTCTTTGAGGATTTTGATCTGCTGGGTGTCGCCGGGTAAATAATCCATGCGCACTGAAATCACCCGCACCGTACCGGGCAGCAGCTCTGCCGGGCGCGAGCGTTTATTGCCGTGTGCCGCAAGCCATTCCATGCTGCCGTGATAACCCTTGGCGAGCCATTCCTGCAGACGAGTTTCGGCCTCGCCAAGTTCGATATCGGTAATGCCAATTTGCTGGAAACCGAGTTCGCGCCCCCAGAGTTTGATGTTGGCGGCAAGTAGGTGGAGATCGAAGTTTGGCATTAGTGTGCTGTGGTTTGGTGGCGGGGTTGTTCTGCATTGTGCCAGAGGTGCTACCTCGGTGTAAAAATCAGCCTGGGGCATATATTCCGACTAGACTGAGTCTGGAACCGAAACGCTTTTACGAATCCAATGAAAATTGTAAGGAATAACTGACCGCGGCCACTACGCTATTTTCCCACTCATCCCCTTGCGGTCTGGTGTTTTATCGCACTCTGATGTTTTGCAGTTTGCTGACGCTTGCTTTTGGAAGCCACGCCCAGCAAGTGGTGCGTACTATGCCTGTTAGCAGCGATATCGATAAGTACACACTTAAGATTCTTGAATTGGCGCTGACGCGGGTGAATACAAGCTACAAAGTTCAAGTGGATTTGGATCAAACCCGAACTCAGGCACGGTTTATTGCGGATGTAAAGGCCGGCAATGTGGAATTGATGTGGGCAGCAACGGATGAACATTTCGAATCAGAGCTACTTCCTGTGCGAATCCCTTTGCTTAAAGGGTTATTGGGACATCGCATTTTTTTAATCCACAAAAACGATCAGTACAAATTTGACAAGGTTAATACTCTGGATGACTTAAGGCAGCTCAAGCTGGGGCAGGGGGCGACTTGGGCTGATACTCAAATACTGGAAAGTAATCGCTTAAATGTGGTGAAAGCTAACAAGTATGAAAGTTTGTTGTATATGTTGGATGGTGGACGCTTCGACGCCTTTCCGCGCGGCATTCAGGAGCCTTGGTCGGAAGTGAATAAAATCCCGGGGCTGGAATTGGCAGTAGAAAAGCGCATTATGTTGGTCTACAAAATGCCGTTTTACTTTTTTGTGGGGCGGGATAACCTCAAGCTGGCGCGTGATTTGGAAGATGGCTTGAACAGCATTATTGCGGATGGAACCTTTGATAAAGTGTTTTTTGCTGACCCATCTATTCGTAATGCGGTGGAACTGGCTGACTTGAAAAACCGCATAGTGTTTTATCTGGATAATCCTAATTTGCCCCCAGAGACTCCCGTTAACCGGCCTGAGCTGTGGCTGGACGTAAAGACGCTGGAATAAACAAATTTTCACAGTTTTTCGCGGGGCCAGCCTCGGCGGTTTTGTTATAGTCTGCGCTCTTTTGGACTAAAGGGTGTTTGCAATGAAATATCTAGTGACCGGTTTATTGATGACCATGCTCAGCTTCGCCACAGTGGCGACCCCACTGCCGGCGCAACCTCACGTATATGTTGAAGGCTCAGCGGAGATAGAGGTTGAGCCGGATATGATGACCTTCACACTCAGTATCCAGGCCGTCGATATCGATCTCGCCAAAGCCAAAAACGATGTGGATGCACGCTCGCGTTTGCTTATTGAAACCATCAAAAAATTTGGCATCAACGCTGATGATATTGCAACCACTGCACTAAATATTCGCCCCGAATATGAATACAAAGAAAATCAGCGCGTATTGACGGGCAACAACGTATCACGCCAAGTGGACATTAATCTGCGCGATTTGAAAAAATATCCTGAAATGATGAAAGCCTTGGTCGATGCGAAAATTTCCGAGACCATCAACACCAATCTAACACTGGCCGATAAAAAAGCCGTGGAAGAAAAAGTGCAAACTGCGGCGATGGATGATGCCAAAGCCCGCGCTGGCCGCTTGGCAAAATCGCAAGGCAAAGCCGTGGGCGAACCCTGGTCTATTTCAGAATTTAATAATCGCGGCAATGAGCGTTGGGAGTTGACGCCAAATCGCCAATTGATGGGAAATTCAGCCAAAGAAGCTAATCTGGGAATGGTGCGTATGGCCGATTCAGTTGAGCCATTTGAGCCGGGTGTGATGAAAATCAGTGCACAGGTGTATGTGGTGTATTTGTTGAAATAGTTATCTGCGTCTGCTGATTTAAAATTCTAACCGTTGTTTCAGCTCGCGTGCTTGTCGGCGCGAGCTAATGACCTCAGTTCCATCCTCCATCAGAATCATCAACCCATCGCCAACCCAAGGCTCTATGCGGGCGATAAAATTTAAATTGATTATTTCCTGGCGATTCGCCCGAAAAAAGGTGTTGGGTTCAAGGCGCTCTTCCACATAATTGAGCGAGCGTAACAGAAGCGCACTCTGTCTGTGGAAAAACACGCGCACGTAATTTCCCTCTACGATGATGCGGTTGATGTCGCGGAATTTTACAAAGTGACAGCGTTCACCCTCGCGGATAAATACATGTTCTGGTGCAGGTTTGTTGC
>CAIOHY010000360.1 GCA_903858205.1 uncultured Cellvibrio sp. | reverse complement strand
CCTTATAATTACTTTACGGCGGTCGGTAACCTAGGAAGACATCATGCACACTCTAAAAACGACGACGATTGTCAGCGCAGCACTTCTAAGCATCCTCCTCTCTGCTTGCGGCGGCTCCAGCTCGATTTCAAACCAGGGAAGCTCATCTTCCAGTAGCGTGAGCTCAGGCGCTATAGATACAACTTCACCCGCATATATCGGTTATGGCTCTGACAACAACTTTGCCGACGGCCAAATAGGCGTAAGTATCGGTGCAGCAACCTTGTCGCCTGGGGGCAGTACCAATCTTACCGTCAATATCGTCAGCTCGACAAAGACCCTCGCGTCCACATCATTGCAAGTAACATTTAACTCGCCCTGTATTGCGTCAGGTGAAGCCAAGCTCACCGCCAATAACATAGCCAGCAACGTGGTAACATCCACGTTTGGTGAGGCAACCGTTACTTACACAGCTAACGGTTGCTCGGGCAGCGATCAAGTGACTGCCACGGCAGTTATTAATGGCAAACAGGCTAACGCAAGAGCGACATTGAATATTGCCTCAGATACGGTGCTGACCGTCAAAGCGATAGATCCTGTCACTACTCAAATCAGCCTTAAGGGTACGGGCGGCCAAGAGACCGCACTTGTCAGCTTCCTTGTTTCCGGCAGTACTGGTGCGCCGATCAAAAATATTCCAGTGGACTTCACGCTCAGCACCGAAAACGGGAGCGAAAGCCTCGGTGGCCTGACGCTGGTCAACAACAGTGCGACCAGTGACAAAAACGGGATGGTTTCTACGACCGTGCAAGCGGGAAATATTGCCACCAGTGTGGTGGTAACCGCCAAAACCCGGGATACAGGAATAGCCGCGCAATCCAAAAAGCTTATCGTCTCCACCGGCATTCCCGATCAGGATAGCGTCTCTTTGGCCGCTTCTGACCCATATCCGTCAGGCTGGAGTCATGATGGCATAGAATCCGAATTCACGATTCGTTTAGCAGACGCCTTCAACAACCCTGTGAGTGACGGCACGGCTGTTTCATTCACGACCGAAGGCGGATCAATAGATCCTAGCTGCACCACGAAGGGCGGAGCCTGTACTGTTACTTGGCGGAGCCAAAATCCACGGCCGGTACGAGATAGCTCGGACTTCTCGGTGCCGCGCCTACTTTGCCTCGATGCGAGTGGAAATGCACTTATCAACTACGCTGATTGCCGTCGCGAAAGAGCCGGCCGCGTAACAGTGCTTGCCCATGCCATCGGTAACGAGAGCTTTATCGACAACAACGGCAATGGTTTATACGATTTTGGTGTGGATACGTTTAAAACCCACAATGACTACCAAAATGGCAACCCTGAATGCGATAAGAATGAACCATTGTCATCGCTGGCGCGGCCAACAAACTCAGCGCGGTTGGCGTGCGATGACTTGGTTGAAGCCTATCTGGACAGAAACGAGAATGGCGTTCGCGATAATGATGAACCCTTTATCGACCTAAATCTTGATCGCGCACCTTCTTTCGAAAACGGAATTTATAACGGCATTCTATGCCGTGATAATGACACTCGTTGCACGAATAAAGAAAAAATAACTATTCGTGGAGAGCTTTCGCTGGTGATGGTGAGTGACAACCAGCTGCTAGAAAACATCTCTTATAAATATGCCGGCTTGCAGGTATCTGAGTCACGTTTCCCCTACCTCGCCAGAAACATCGCCCTGAATGCAAGACCGAAATCCAGCTCCAGCTCCAGCACGAGCAGCTCAAGCTCTTCATCCGGCATTAGCCAAATTTTTGTCTCTAATGCGTTTTTCTGGCTTGCTGACGCTAATGGTAATGGCGCACCTGCGGGAACGACTATTGAGATCGATACTGCTGGCTTGAAAAATGCGAGCGCACAACTCACCAACGAAGGTCCGCTACCCGCGTCGGCAGATCCAACTCGAATTGGAGTGAGATTCTCTGCCGATGACTCAGGTAATACTCCCTCGGGCTTTGTGAAAATCAGTGTTACGTTCAAAACACCGAATGGCGAGCTGACCCTAACCGACGTAGTTGACGTCAATGATTCAAATTATGGAATCTAGGTTCATATTACGGACCTAACACCAAAACAGTAAAAATAAAGATCCCTGCTCTTATAAGACAGGGATCTTTATTTTTTTCTGGCTACCCATATTCACATGCATCAAGTTGATCGTACTGCGCACAACAAACTTAATCCCTAGCATCTTTAATATGTCCACAAAAAAGCCGAACCCATTGCTGGATTCGGCTCTAACATTTCGTTAATCCTAACGGCTTTTAGGATTGATTCTGTCAAAGGTAGTGCGCGAAACGTTGATCACCCCTTACTCTTGACAATATCTAACCGCGTTCGGTTGATGCGGTTGCCTCACCTACTGACTTGATTAGATTAAGCGCGTCCGCTACGCAGGAGACGATTCTCATTAAAACAGTCCCTGAGATCAGGGACTGTTTTAGTTTTTCAGTGAACGATGGAACTGATTTAATTTCTACTTAAAGTTAGCAGCACGTGACGTCTGCAGTATACCTGCAGGTCCATTCACAATTTCTTCGCCACGCTCAGTAAGATTTACCAGATCCTCATCTTTCGATATGTCGAGTAAAGCTGCATCACCGGAGTGGCCCTTCCATGAACTTGCGGTCCAACCAAAGGGGACGACTCGCCAATCTGGGTACTTGGCCGTTGCTACCGCAGACTCGGACAAACCACCTCCGGCAAAATCAAACTTGAAGGCGTCGAACTGGGCTTGTGTTGCAAAATCTACGCGCAGGATAGGCTGTGAGTCATCAACTTGAATGTCACCATAAATTTCAATGTCATCAATCTTGATAGCGCCCGCTGGAACATTACCGTATTGCATTCCAAACATCTGCGGCTTAAGCGTACGTGAGAAGTTAGATGGAAATTCAGTCACTTTAAACTCAAGCTCTTTCCAACCGCCAGGCACAAAACTGTCAACGTTTAGCGCAGGGGAGTATTCAAAATGATTCCAGTTGCCATCCTGCATAAAGAATTTTATCCAGAAGTCATCGCCCGCCCAATCTGCAGGAATAAACACTTTCATTTTGACGGTTATGCCGCCCTTGAAATCAATTTCTGCGATTGAATTAACATCGGCTTTATTGATAGCACCACCATCGCCATTAGGAACAGTAACAAGAAGCTCACCATTTTCCATGGTGGTGACCGCTTTACCTCCGTCCCAGCCAGCGTTGACAAAACCTTCTGTGCCTTTGGTGAAGCTGGCCTTGTATTGCAACGCAGTGATGGTTTTGGTTGGTCGCGCATTAGGGTCTGAGATACTTACGGAATCAACCAAGATTGGTTCGACCTCGGCTCCTGAAAATCCACCGATCTGCATCCCAAAGGTTTGAGCTGTATTAATGTGCGCAGCACTAACCTTTTCATTAAACGCCACCAAGGTTTTAACCTCAGTCCATTGGCCTGGAACCAATTTGGAGGTGTTGAATGATGTATCTGTCCATACCTCCCACGCTGATCCAAATTGACCGTACAATTTGGCCCACAAGTTTTTACCGGCATACTCCTGCGGCAAATAGATCCGATAGGTCACTTCCAGAGTTTTGGCAAAAGGGATGCTACTGAGCCCAGGCCCACCCCAACTCGGAAGCTGAAACGCAAAATCACCTCCAGTAGGCTTTAAGGCCAGGGCGCCGTTTAGGTTTGACACATTCACTGCACCAAAGCCTTTGTCCCAGCCCTCGTTTGATGAGTCAAAACTCGCTACATAAACAGGTGGTACACCCGGCAGGATGCTCAATTCATCAAACTTCACTGGCGCCTTGAGTGAAGGTGCCTTGCCATTTGCCATAACCTGAATTCCGACATGCTTGACCGATGTTAGATCAAAGCTCGTGGATCCATTCATCAACATTGAGGGATCAATATCTCCCGCAGATTTGGGCAAATCGTAACTGAGCTTGCTCCACTGATTGCTGCGCAAGTCGAGTGCCGAGGTTGATCCTACACGCAGGGAGTTCCCGTTCGCATCCTTCAAGTAGAGTGCAAAGCGGAGTTTGCCGCGCTGTACGTATTGACCTGAATTGTTCAGTTCAAACTCTGCATATAGCTTATCGAGGAAGACGTTGGTAGAAAGCACGGCACCGCCACGCAAATCCAACGCTTTTTCGAGAGCCATCACATAAGCGGCTTCATCGGTTGTTGAAATCCAGGGAAAGTCAAACGCCAGTGCAACGTCACCAGTGGATTTAGTCATCAGATCTTTGTGGTCAATTGGCGCCTCATCGACACCCGCCACACCGGATCCAGCAAACCCTGTCACGATAAAGGGAACTTTTTCATTATACAGCTGGGTAGCTGCGTGAACAATCTTATCGCTGGAATTCCATTTGGCTCCCTCTGCATGCACACCAAAGACCAGATTTTTCGCAGCATCTGCAGCCATTAACTCGCGCGAACGACCATTCAAGAACGCGTTGAAATCCTGCCCGCAACTAGGCGCATCAATGACCAACGGGAACTTGAAGCCTGCCGTACGGAATTTGCGGATCAAGGCTTTGTAAGTATCCAAATATTCCTGATAACCCAGACTATCGGGATTGAACACATCCATTACGCCCCAGCCATTGGCAATATTGACCATCAGATGGGATTGGAATCGGTCTTGTACCAGAATCGGCAGGAATTTTTTGAGCCAGAGATCATCGACAGCCTTCAACAGGTAAGCACTGTCTTCAGTACAGGTAAGCTTGTTACCCGATGCGGTGAGGGTTACCAAGCCAACCATCCCCTTTTCAGCGATCTTGGCCATGGCACCTTCGAACTGGGTGTCGGTTGTAGTCTCGTCCAGATGCAGGCGGATGACGTTGGAACCCGCCGTTTTTATCGCCGCTATACCGTTGATACGGGTATTAGGATTAGCAGCATAAAGATGGTTCATGCCGCGCAAAAACACCTGTTGCTTTGCCGCATCGTAGAGGAAATGCTCGTCAGTCGTAATGACTACCGCATTCTCCGGCGGACGTGGGCGAGCAGATGTATCTTCTACACCGGCTTCAGGGCGAATGGTATCGACATCTTTGTCATCACCGCCAGCGAGGCCTCCACCACCGCAAGCGTGCAATAGCAGCGTGCTTGATAGAACCGCCAAGTAAGATAACTTCAGTTTCATATTCAGACTCCAAATTAGATTTTTATTCTTGGCATTTAGTTATCAGTAAGTGAAAGTCACACCGGCATTGAAGCGACGCTCTTGCACCCAAATCGATTGCAATTGGTCTTCAAATTGCGCATAACTTTTCTTGCTCTGCTCGGTGAGGTTGGTACCGCTGAGCGAGAAGCTGACGTGTTCGTTGAGCCAGTAGTTAACCGATAAATCCAGATAGCCTGTCGGCTCGATCCAATTGCCAAGATTCAGCGGCTGGCCACTGGTGTTCAGGCCTGCGCGCCCTTCGTATTCTTCGCTTTTCCAGTTGTACGCCAAACGCACGTTAAGGCCGTCTTTGTCGTACCAAAGGATCAGGTTGCTTTGATGCTTGGAGTTGGATTGCAGCGGCAGGGCATTGCCATACAAATCTTCATCACCGGAATCGCTTTCGGAATAGGTGTAGTTAAACTCGATACCGGTAGAGCTTAAGAGGCTGGGCAGGAAGGTGAAGGGTTGCTTGTAGCCCAATTCCACGCCATAGAGGTTGGACGCGCTTACGTTTTTGGAGACCCACACATTGCCTGTGTTGCCACGATCGATCCCGTCCGCATCCACGAAGCTGCGACGCTCCTGGAAGCTTTGTACGGCTGTGTTTACGTCAATCAGGAACATGCCTACACCGACGATGGAGTTCTCAGCGAAGTACCATTCAGCCGAGGTGTTATAGACGTTTGCCTCCCAGGGTTTGATGTCGATATTGCCCTGATCGCTACCGCCACCAGTACAGGTAACATTTTCGCCCTCCAACTGGCCGGAACCGTTCACAAACATCACACGGTTACCGTTTTCATCGGTTTTAGGGCACTGCGACAGCCACAGACTCAGACCAGCACCAACGTTTTCGAGGTTGTTACGCGATGTTGTTTTAGCGGCTCCAAAACGAACGATTACGTCATCCTGCGGGAAGAAGTTGACGTTTGCGGAGGGCAAATACTGGGTAAATGAGCGCTCGCTGGTTTCGATATCGTAAACAAAGGCAAGTTTCTGGTAATCGCGTGCGCCAATAGAGTTATAAATATCCAAGACTTCCGGAATATTGTTCCTGTCGACTGAACGGTCAGTCCGCATTACATGCAGGCCGAGATTACCGCTGTACGGGATACCGAAAACACCTTCCTGATCATCCAGATTGAGCTGTACATAAGCGGCGCTGGAGGCCTCTTCCACACTGTAGGCGTAGGCCGGATCATCTACAGTTTTGGTTCCGGGATAAAGACGATTCATAAAATCGAGCGGGTTATCCCAGGCTGCCGGATTCACTGCGGCGACGCCATTTTCAAACCCGTTGAATGGTCCGAAATCGGTAAATGGAACAATCAATGGATCATTGGCACGGAAGCCGTTGTCGTACAGACCTGCATCGCGCAATTCCTGACGCTCAAGGGTGTAATCAAAAGTGCGGAAGTCAGGGTAACGCTGCCAAATCAGATTGCCTGAATAAAGCTGATTACGTTTAGCGAGAGGAATACGCTGATCGTTGTCATAGCGCGCGGTTGGGGTTACATAGTAGAACTTGGTGTAATCCGCATCACGCACACCATAGCGAGCCCCAACATCAACCGAGGCGAGAATTCCACGGTTGAGCTCGTAGCTCAAATCACCACGCAACACATTTAACGTTGCATCGGTGTTGTTACCGTCAGCCATGGCTTGGTAGTAGGTCAGGTTGCTCGCATCCGCCAAATCCGCAGTGTACGAGAACGAGGGAAACTCACCGCGATAATCAACGCTGACACGGTAGGGGCTGATTACGTCCTTACCATTGATGCCATCTTCATCCACCCAGTGCCAGGCTGGAGTACCTTGCTGGAGGTTAGCAAAGCGGCTTTCTTTTTCTGCCTCTGCATAAATGTAACGAACGCTGGCTTTGATGTTGTCCTGATTGTTGAAATCCAACTGGATATTGCTGTTAATCGCACCGGTGCGATTGATTCGAGTACCGGAAACCGATCCGAAACTCGACGATAAAACCTCAGCGACACGCAGCGCATGAAGATCGCGAGTTTGCGCTTGCCCCTTGTCATCCACATAAGAAAATTGTCCTACGGGCGATACAACTGAGCCCGGCAAAATGACGTTATAAAGCCCGTTTTCCTTGTACTGAACCGCTGGAGCAAAGGCCGCGTACTCCTCGCCGAAGGCATTGTCCGGGCCGCGCAAGCTCCCGTTTACTGAATAAGCCCAAGGGGTGTCGGAACCATCGAAGCTGGCTTTTACATAGCGGTCAAACTGCTCCATCTTTGTGTAGAACAGGTCGCCACGCAGGATGAAATAATCATTCAGTTCCACCTCAATACTTGCGGAGCCGCCATCGCGTTCGCGTTCCATAAAGCTACTTTCTACGCCGAAGCTTGTAGGCACCATATACCAGTCATTAACGAGATCACCGTCCTGATTGATATCGGATGGATCTATGGGTGTCCCGTTCCGCTTGTCCAAAAAAGCAAATGCCTGACTTTGAGACATTTGGTAGTTGGCGTTGTAGGACGTTGAGGTATAACCGCCCAGAGTAAGAGCTACACGGTCATTAAACTTATACCCAGCGAAGAAGTTGATGTTTTCATCCGGCGCACGGCTGCCAGTCGTGCCATCATTTTTCATTTCTTTATCAGAGCGGCTGCCTTGGGATGCTTCCAGTTTGAGATTCCCGGTAAAACCTTCCTCCAGCGATAGTGGACGAATAGTTTTGAGATCGACCACACCAGAAATACCGCCGGGGATTGCACCGGCCGACTGCGACTTATACACATCCACTCCGCGGATCATGCTTGCAGGCACATCGGAATAGTTGGCGCCAACGTCGGTGATATTCCATGGGCTGAGGAATTGCTCACCGTTCAGGGTGGTAAGCACTTGCGGCATGCCGCGAATATTGAGCGAGGTCCCCTCGTTGGCCTCACGCTTTATTTGTACGCCCGTCACGCGCTGCAGCGAGTCTGTAATCGTCATATCCGGCAATTTGCCAATATCTTCCGCGACTATAGAGTCAACGACGACGGCCGAATTACGCTTGATATCAATCGCCTTGGCCTGCGATGCCCGCACGCCTTTTACGATCACTTCTTCAACTTGCTCGTCGCTGGTTGCGGGGGCTGCCGGCTCCTGCGCATAGGCCTGCACACCGTAAAGTGCGCAGCCAATCGCCAGAACCAGAGCTTTTTTTCTGGTGGTGATACCGCTAGGTTTGATCATCTTGAACTTCCTCGTGTTGTTAATTCTTATTGAAATCGTCGTGCACGCTCTGGTTTGGCTAGCAAACGCAAAGAACTGCGGGTCACACCTGGAGGGCAGCCGGGATTGCAAACGACATAACAATGCACAAGCGCTCATCGACCACAACAAACTGCATTTGGGCACAGCCCCAAGTGCAGACACCTATCGAATGAACTACAGGAAAACGTGACAACTATTATTGTTATGGCGCCTGCGAACCGGGAAAAGCACCTACCAGATGACCGTTACAGGCTGCGATAGCCCCATTCCCAATTAGTAAAATCTATTAATTATGTATTTCTAATATCCATTTAATGTGATACTTATGATATTTATCTTACATATTCCGCCAGGCGAATGATGAATCAATGTGTAATCGGTTTCAAGTTGATTTTGTGAGCGGCGATACAGATAAGGGAGCCATGCGATACAAAAACGCGTCACCCCACAAACGAATGGATAGGTGAGCGAGTTAAAAATGCCAAATCATGCGAGTTGAGATGTGAAAAACCCGGCATTGCCGGGTTTGGGGGTGGGATTTATCTGCAGTTGCTTAAGATAAAAACACTTACAACAATTGCTCGATCGCCGCTGCTAACTTGGGCGAGTCCGGTTTGGTCATGCTGCCAAAGTGCTCAACGACCTTGCCATCTTTACCGACAAGGTATTTATTGAAATTCCACTTCGGCTCCTGGCTTTGTGCATTGAGCGCTTTAAACAGCGTATTTGCCTTTTCACCGGTAACGTGCGTCGGTGAAAGCATAGTGAAGGTCACACCATAATTGAGATAGCAAATTTCAGCGGCTTTTTCCTCATCTGCGTCTTCCTGCTTGAAGTCATCGCTAGCAAACCCTACGACCACCAAGCCTTTATCTTTGTATTTTTTATGCAGCGCCTCTAGCTCCTTAAACTGTGAGGTAAACCCACAGTGGCTTGCGGTATTCACTACCAGCACTGTTTTGTTTTCCAAAAGCGCGCAAATATCAACCGAATCTTTTGAATGCAATTTACGGTATTCGCCTTTCATATAATCCGGGCAGGCAGATGCCGCGGCACTGACCAAGCTGACCATAGCAACTCCGAATAGGGTAACCAGAGGGTTAATAAACGATTTCACGGCAGATTCCTCTCATGACGGGATGGGCACTTAACTTACGCAGTGTAAGCTTTTTTGGATGCGAAAAAAGTCTAGCGGCAAGAGATTAACCAATCATTACGAGTGTGGCAGCACGCGAAATTTCAGAGGCGATGCGGTTGAATCAGGAGAAAAATGCGGATCTAAAAAGATCCGCATTTATGGTGAGAAAAAACACGCGAGAAATGTAACGGATTAAAAATTACAATTTCGTCAATCTAATCCAGTTGAGATTCCAACCTCCCTGGGGTGCAAAAATCCCGAGGCTATAAGTTCCAGCATTTATCGTGACCGTGTGTGAGACCGTTGTCCAATTTTGCCAGCCGCCGGTTGCAGGAATAGTCACCTGCCCCAATTGCATAGCGCCAGCATTTAAATCGAGCGATAGCCGTGAACCGCTTACACTCGCTACGCGGTATTCCACTTTATAAGTGCCGCTGCTGGGAAAATTAATATTGGCGTGTGCCATCCAATCATTTGCATCTATCCAACCCACATTTTGTCCGCCGCCCGTATCGGTCGTCGGTTCTAATTGCACACCGCTCATCGCCGTGTAAGCTTCTGCTTGAAGCAATCGGGTGTATGCAAGGGCTGATGAACTTGACGCGGATGTCGCACCACAGGCAGAGGCCGGGATGGGCTCCCAGAAATAGGTGCTCACAGTGGGGATATAACCCGGGTTCGCGTATTCAGCGATGTAGTAGCCGCCCTGATAAGAGACCTTACTGCCAGCCGCATAATATTGACCACTCACCCAAACCGGACAAAGGGTTGACGTTGATGAGCTTGAATTACCGCTGCCAATTTGGCTGTGAATGGCTGCGAGTAAACTGTTGGCACCGGCCACGTCTTGCGATAATTCCCAAATCATCACTCCCGAACCTTCTTGTAGTGCGAGTTGGGTTTTGGCGCGAATCGTTGGAATGCCGTTATACGTAATGTAACTGCAACCGGCGCAGCGAGTGCCAATCACATCGGCTTGTGCAGCACCCGCACCAAATTGACTGACGATGGAATTAAAATCGTAGGCGGCTGCATAGCCATTAAATCCATATCCATAAAATGGAACGCCCAACACCATTTTTTGTTTGGTGAGTCCGCGCGCCTTCCAGATATTAATATCAGAAACGGCCATTGAATAAGGTGAGTGCTCAGCACCCGCTGGCCCCCAGCCCGGGCCGATCGCGTCGTAAGTCATAATGTTTACAAAATCAAAATACGGCAGCGATGAGGTTGGCACCATTCCACCCACGTAAGAAGCGGTTGCGGAGGTTAGCAATTTGCCAGCGGGCAATCCATTACGCAGCGCTTGAATAAACGGCGTGTAGTTTCCGGCGTTATCGATATTGGTGAGCACCTGGCCTTCGATATCAATATCCAATCCATCGAGATTGAATGTATTCACAAATTGCAGCAGGTTATTGACGATGGTGGCGCGGTTGGCTGGCTGCAACAGTGTTTGCCAATTACCCGAGCACGCCGGTATCACACCACCAGCGACGGACACCAAAACCTTTACACCGGCCTGATGCGCTTTATTCACGACGTAGCTAATGTCGCTCGCACTCGCACCTTCCATACACACCGGATTGCCGCCACTGGTGAATGCACCACTCGCATTCGGATTTAAAAATGACAAGTTAAGATGAGTGAGTTTGCTCAAATCGGTGCGATCAATCACCGCGGGCATATTTTTGTACGAGGGAATATAACCAACCACTTTGGTTTGAGCCTGTGCAAGCGATGTTATTCCCGCAAAACCGATCAGGCTAAAACCGGCGGCGACTAACCACTGCTGTACCCGCGCCGCTGCGCGCCGTTTTTTAATCGTAAATGTGGAGTTATGTTTATGCATTGGAGGTTTGCCTCTATTCGTTATTGGTGGTGAAAAAGTGCGGCAGAACAACAGCATCGCCGGATCACGCTAACACTCCCAAAAAACGGCCGCAACGCAGAGCATAAAACTCATACTTAAGCCGAATAAAATCAAACCTGGCACACGAAAGTGGCAGTGATTTTCGCCAACAGCATCACACACGCCGGGCGACAACATCCGCATAGCGCTGATTTTTATTGAGTAGCACTTTTTGCGATACACAAGTGGGATGGAATTTCGAGGGGAATTGATTTACAAGCGTCGGTTTTCGCGCCAGATAATCACTGCAGTAAAAAAGCCAGAACCGGGTTCTGGCAAGTCACGGAAAAAAATCGACGAATCAAAAACAATAAGATTGAGCAACAACACGGCCACTACTACAAAGGAAGCCAGCTCAAAATTAGCATCGTGAAAAATAATCAGCAATAACGTGTTTAGGATCGGGGAAAAGTCGTACCTGAGGGCGAAAAATAGAACCCGGGCTAAGCCGGGCGACGATGAATATGATCGAGCAACTGATTGTGCGCACTAAAATTCAATCCGCAGCGGCGGATAAAATCCCCCAATTGCACCATATCCGGCAGTGAGGGCGCTGGCGCATTATGCTCGTCAGATCTCAAGGGTGGAAACACACCGTAACCCGCCAACAAACACGCCCATGATTTGGGCTGATAACTGCCCACCAAATTATTCATGTAGAGGTTTTTTGCAAAATCACCGCCTCTGTGCCAGAAGTGAATAATTTGCGCGAGCGTTTCTGATACATGGGTATTCGCAGCATTGTCCTTCCAATAAGGCGTATCACGCCGCTGATTAACCTTGTAATGGCACACAATGTAATCCCGAACGCCATCAAATCTTGCATTGATTTCATTGTTAAATGCATCCTCGAATTGATTGCTATAGCCGCCCTTTTCGTAACACTTTATGAAGGCTGACAAGGTATTGAACGAGAGTGCGAGCGCAGTTGCTTCCAGTGGTTCAATAAACCCCTGAGCCAATCCGACCGCCACGCAATTTTTTTCCCAATGTTTTTCCACGCGCCCCACTTTCATTTGCAAATGTCTGGCAGTCACATCGCTTTCAAGCAGACCCAAATGTTGCCTCAACTCCATTTCTGCTTGTTCTGGCGTAATGTAATCCGCGCTGTAAACATAACCATTGCCATAACGAGTCGTTAACGGAATTTTCCATGCCCAACCATGTGAAAGCGCAGTCGATTTGGTTTCGGGCGGAATAATCCCATACATAGGTGTGGGCATAACGACTGCCGCATTATTAAAAAGATTTTCCTTAAAGCTGGTGTATCGCGTTTTTAACGCCCCCTGCAACAGCAACGACTTAAAGCCCGAACAATCAACAAAAAAATCGGCGGCCAAAAAACTATCATCATCCAGGCGCACTGACGCTAATTCACCGCGCGGGTTCAGGATCACCTCGGTCACAGTGCCAATAACGCGCTTGACGCCCCGGCTAATCGCCTTCTCTGCAAGATATTGCCCGAGCAAACCAGAATCAAAATGGTATCCATAGGCAACGCCAAAGGGAAAATTCTCCGTCGGAATAGGCCCACAATGTTTTGCGGTAATGTAGGTTTCCAAAAAATAATGGTCTGGATGGGCATTCGCGTTATGGCCCTGCATGCGTGCGTTAATACTGCTAAAGAACGCAGGCACTGTGAAAATATCATCTGTTTGGGCGGGAAACGGATGGAAGTAATGATTGAACCCTGGAATCGCCGACCAATCGACAAACGAGATTCCATTTTTGTAAGTGGCATTGCAGCGCGGCATCCACTCTGATTCTTCGATGCCGACTTCGTCGAAAAAAAATTTCAAATGCGGCGTTGACCCTTCACCCACACCAATAATGCCAATATCACTGGATTCCAACAGGCAAATTTCCATGTCTGGCCAATGCACTGCAAATAAATTGGCGGCCATCCAACCCGCCGTTCCACCGCCAACAATCAGAATTTTTTGGGATTTTTTGGTTTCGTTTGCCATAGCATTAATTCACTTTTTAAACCTTTGCGATGCTGCGTTTTCTGCCATTATTTTTTTAACCTG
>CAIOHY010000359.1 GCA_903858205.1 uncultured Cellvibrio sp. | reverse complement strand
CGAATATTTCCGTTATGATCTGGTCCCACTCATTTGCTGCAATAGGATCATATTTCCCAAGGATACCGCTTGATCCACCAAAGCCAGGCACAGCTTGAGTCGTCATGCGACGTAGATACGCCAGCAGGGTTTGGTTACGATTTACATTATAATCGTTGTTGATGCTGTAGGGGTCGAATCGCGTAAAGTAGTAAGAGTTTGTGCCTCCAATATTTGTTTGCGCACCGACTGTGCCGCAAAAAGCTATGAGCTTATCATAAGGCGTCATTTTATTTGTTGAACCTGATGAGGATGTGATTGGCCAGAGCAGAAGGCGGGGAGTATTGAAAAGCGTGACATCAGGCGCACGACTGGAAGCGGTGAGAAAAAATCTCCCCTTTTCAACATCCGAGGGTGTAAGAGAATTTGTGCCTGTTGCAGATCGATTTGTGGCATAAAGCAATTCATCGACATTTGCATAAAGACGAGCGGCATCATCCGGCAACTTGCTTGCAGCAGTTGGGCTTGGAAGTGGGACAGACCCCCACATTGATCCTAGTTGGGATCCGTAATTGATTCGAGGCGCTAGATCCATGATTTGGTTCGTCGTTAAATTTGTATAAACAGCAGACAATGAGACTGTAGCTGGATGTCCTGGATATCGCTGATATTCACCAGCCCACGGTTGACAAAAAGCCAGGTTTTGGTCATCGCTTGAAAATAAAATAGGGGGTTCCCAATAGTTAGCCGGCATCGAGGTAGTAAATCCCCGGCTATCGGTAATGCTAGTCGTAGAAAAGCCCCAAGGAGCGCCGGATGCGGTATTGATATTGATCTTGCAAGTGTCGTCATCAGTCCAGAACGCAATGCGGCCGACTATAGGGTTGGCTGCCGTGGCGCCAGTGACGGTGACGGTATTGTTTCCTGCGGAAGAGGTTGGGGCGGCGAGCGTGCCATCTTCCAAGACATAAAGCCAGGAGACCGGCATCGGAGCAGACTGGCTCGCGGTCGTAGGCGCACTGGTTATAGCGAAACCTTGAACAGTATTAATCGCAGCAGGGTCAAGGATTGGGTAATTCGTGCGCCCCCCCGAGACGACTGGGGCATTGAGGTCGGTGTAGAGGGCGGAGTTATTGGCCCAGCCGGTGAGCGAGGTATCGCTGGTCGGGAAGGCGGCGACCACCATGTCTGGTGCAGAGTAGAGCTTGTGGATTGCTTGGAGATTTGCGCTGGTCGCGCTGTAGGTGCGGATCGCGCCCGGCTGGGACGCCCAGGCCAGCGTGGGATCGGATTTTGTGGCAGAAGAAATTTGGGCCATGACGACATTGATGGCATATTCCGCAAGATTGCGCGTGAGTGTGCTGCCTCGGTAGGCGCTGGCGCTGGCGCGGTCGGCCTCCACGCGGTTGAGCATACCAATTGCAAGTGCAGTGAGCAGCACGACGCAGCTAAGTACAATAACGAGTGCGGCACCCTCAAGAGGATTTGGCTTGAGTCTTTTTGGATTGGATAACGGATCAGACATGGTGTATTAGGGGCTCCAGCGACTGCCGCGCAGTGGCACCGTGGTAGTAAAAGTCCGGTAAGGAACTTTTTTAGAGGAAAGAGCGGTCTCAAGCGCCGCTAGGTCGGCATCGTAGGAAGATGCCGTGGTGAAAAGGTCCGAGTAATTGGAAATGCCTAGTGCGCTTGCTGCAGCTGCCGCCGTGGAGGCAGTGCCGGCAAGGCGGTTCACTGCAGATTCCTCAATGGCAACCATGGTCACGTTTACCAATGGAGGCAATTGGTGCATCTGCGTAGGTTGCCTGCCGCTGGACCAAGGGGTGAGCGAGTTCCAGCCGTAGTTCGTCGCTGTGGTGGAGTAGGCGCCCGTAGAATTTGTCGAAGGAACGCGAACGACAAAGGCGATGATGTTTTCGGCAAGAGGGCGTAATCCGTTGGTGGTGGAGGGTGTAATCCAGTTTGCGCTGGTTATTCTTCCCGTTGTCGGAGTAACAGAAAGGCTGTCCGAAGAGGGCAACCATTGATAAAGGCGAAAGCGCGGCCGATTTACAAGGCCCGTTAAACTCGGTTTGGTAGGGTCATTTCCATAAGCCACAAAAAACCCGCACGGGTTTAGACTTCCTTGAGGGTTTGTGCTGCTGGTATTCGTAAAATATCCCAGAGCAGCCTGAAAATAGGCAGCATGCCCAGTGAGCTCAAGTCCACTCACAGTCGGAAAATTATTTGTGATTAAAAAATGCAGGTCGGATTGGCGGCCGTAAAGATCCGGTTGGAAAGTGGATGCATTCGCCGCCGTTCTGGGTTGACGACTGCTGTTGAAGTAATCCCAGTAGGTATTGAGATTGGCAACCCCGATCGTGCGGCTAAAAGATTCAAAGCCTGTTCGGGCACTCTGAAAGGCTTCCACTTTTGATGTTGACGTTTTTATGCCCGCTGCCATGTGACTGATTACGGTAGAGATAAGTCCCATCATCAGTGCAAGCACTGCGCAGGCCACGAGCAACTCAATCAAAGTAAATCCGGTGAGGTCGCTTTTGGGAGGCAACGAAATCCGCTTCTTTAGATCCGCTAGAGTTTTGCAGATAAAGAGTTTCATTGCGACGTATTAAGAATCAGTTGACTATAAATCGTTTTATTATTCGTGTCCACAAAATGCTGCACTGTAACTTTTAAAAGTTGTGCTATATTGGTATTTGATGTAACTAGGCTCGGCGGGTTGGCAACAGTGTTACTCACCACAAAAATGG
>CAIOHY010000358.1 GCA_903858205.1 uncultured Cellvibrio sp. | reverse complement strand
GTCAAACACTATTTCAAAAAGTTCATGATCCATTTGTTTAACAGCCTGCTTTCATTCATTTACTGAGCAAGTTGATTAAAAAAGCGGTTGGCCTCTGGATTTAATTGCCTGCCGCGTCGGATTGAGGGTGGAATGGACTGCTCGCAGCGGCGGTCTGATTTTGCAACAGCCTAAAATTGGGTTACCCTGCCGACCTTTTTCCCGTCAACCTTATTGAAGCTATCTGACTGTTATGCGCCGCCAGAATTTTTTTTACGAGTTGCCCGATTCCCTCATTGCTCGCGCTCCCACCGCAGAGCGGCGGGGAAGTCGTTTATTGCAGCTGGATGGTTTGAGCGGGCAGCTTAACCACGGGCGGTTCCCGGATCTGCTCAATCTGGTTGAGCCCGGCGATTTAATGGTATTCAACAACACCCGCGTGATTCCCGCGCGCTTGTTCGGCCAAAAAGTGTCGGGTGGGCAAGTGGAGATTCTGGTGGAGCGGGTGCTGGATAATCACCGGGTGCTGGCTCACACTCGCGCCAGCAAAGCCCCCAAGGTGGATTCCCAGGTAGTGTTGCAGGACGGCACCCGCGTGCAATTGGTTGCCCGTCACGATGCGCTGTTTGAGTGGGAATTTCTGGGCGATGATCCTGCATTGGTTGTGCTGGAGCGTATCGGCCATATGCCGCTGCCTCCTTATATAGATAGGGATGATGTTGCTGCCGACCGCGAGCGCTATCAAACCGTTTACAGCAAAGAGCAGGGTGCTGTTGCAGCGCCCACAGCCGGTTTGCATTTTGATGAGTTGATGTTGGAGCAATTGCGCGCAAAAGGCGTAAACATCGCATTCGTGACCTTGCATGTGGGCGCGGGCACCTTCCAAAACATGCGCGTCGATAATATTGCCGAGCACCAGATGCATTCGGAAATTATGGATGTATCGCCTGAAGTCTGTGATCTGGTGCGGGCGACCAAGGCAGCCGGTAAGCGTGTTATCGCCGTAGGTACCACCAGCGTGCGCAGTTTGGAATCGGCCGCGCAGGGGTATGTGGATGCTGCACAAAAAGGCGAAATTCACCCCTATCAAGGTGAGACCAGCATTTTTATTTATCCCGGCTACCAATTTCAGGTAGTGGATGCCTTGGTGACCAATTTCCATTTGCCCGAATCAACCTTGATTATGTTGGTCTCGGCATTCGCCGGTTATGGTTTTACCATGGCGGCCTATAAAGAAGCAGTGGCAGAGCAATACCGTTTTTTCAGTTATGGCGATGCCATGTTTATCACCCGCAATCCCGTGGCTGCGCAACAGCCAGTGGGCACATCTATTTGAGCTAGAGAGAAGATTGTGACTAACCAGTGTTTTATGGAATTTGAATTAGATGGCCAGACGGGCAGGGCGCGTCGCGGCCGTTTGAAGTTTCCGCGTGGCACAGTCGAGACTCCGGCATTTATGCCTGTTGGGACTTACGGCACCGTGAAAGGCATGACACCGCGCGATATTGAAGATATAGGTGCGCATATCATTCTGGGCAATACCTTTCATTTAATGCTGCGCCCCGGCACCGAGGTGATAAAAGCCCACGGTGACCTCCATGATTTTATGCAGTGGAAAGGGCCCATCCTGACCGACTCCGGCGGCTTCCAAGTATTCAGTTTGGGTAAGTTGCGTAAAATCACCGAAGAGGGCGTGACCTTTAAGTCCCCGATTAATGGCAACAAAGTCTTTATGGGGCCGGAAGAGTCCATGCAAGTGCAGCGCGATCTGGGCTCCGACATAGTCATGATCTTTGATGAGTGCACGCCCTATCCTGCGACCATTCATGAAGCGCGTGATTCGATGGAGTTATCGCTGCGTTGGGCCAAGCGCTCCAAGGTCGCCCATGGCGATAATCCCTCGGCGTTATTCGGCATAGTGCAAGGTGGCATGTACGAAAATCTGCGCACAGAATCCCTGACGGGTTTGGTTGAAATTGGGTTTGATGGTTATGCGATTGGCGGTTTGTCGGTCGGTGAACCTAAAGAGGATATGTTGCGCATCCTCGAAAGCCTTACGCCGCAAATGCCCAAGCACAAACCGCGCTATTTGATGGGAGTGGGTAAACCGGCAGATTTGGTGGAAGGTGTTCGTCGCGGCGTAGACATGTTTGACTGTGTTATGCCGACACGTAATGCGCGCAACGGGCATCTGTTTACCAGCGAGGGTGTGATCAAGCTGCGTAATGCTAAGTATCGCGATGACACTGGCCCCCTTGACCCCCTTTGCGATTGCTACACCTGCAAAAATTTCTCGCGCTCTTATCTGCATCATTTGGATAAATGCAACGAGATGCTGGGTGCACAGCTAAACACAATTCATAACCTGCGTTACTACCAAAAGATTATGGCGGATATGCGCAAGGCATTGAGCGACAACACTTTTGATGCTTTTTTGGCCGACTTTTACGGTCGCCAAGGTTTGGAAGTGCCGCCTGCACCACCACAATGAGTACTGCACCGTTGTTGTACGCCAATTAAAGGGTATAATCCGGCGCCCTTGACCATACCGCAGCGACTTTATGTCGCTGTGCGCAAGTAGAAATAAGGCGAACGAGAAGTGCACGATTTGAGCGGTACAGCGAATCGAAAGTACTTTAAAACCCGCCGCTGATAAGTTGGGAAAACCCTATGTTAAATCGTTACCCGCTCTGGAAATACCTAATGCTGATCTTCGTGACCGCAGTAGGTTTCGTTTATTCGATCCCCAATATTTATGTACCTGATCCCGCTGTGCAGGTCTCGGGTGACTCCAGTGCAAAAGTGCTGGATGCCGCCACTCTGAATCAGATCGAGAGCTCGCTTAAAGCGGCTGGAATTGACTATTTCGGCGCTGAAGTTAATGCCAAGACGGCAATGGTACGGTTGAAAACACGCGATCAACAAATGTTGGCGCGCACGGCTATACAGCGCTCCTTGGGTGATGGGTTTGTCGTGGCGTTGAACAATGCTTCAACTACGCCAGCTTGGTTGCAGTCACTGGGCGCTGCGCCGATGAAGTTGGGCTTGGACTTGGCTGGTGGCGTGCACTTTTTGATGGAGGTCGATACTGCCTCTGCGATCGAAAAACGTCAGGAAATTAATGCTGATGAAATGAAAACCAAACTGCGTGAAGCCAAGGTTCGTTACGCATCACTTGATGCGAACAAAGATAATGAAATTGTTGCGCGTTTTCGTACTGAGGAAGTTCGCGATGCCGCGTTGAGCGAATTGCGCAGCTCCTACCCCCAATTGTTGTTCACCTCGCCCAATGCGGCTGAGGGTGCGACGGATTTCACTTTTGTGGCCAGTTTTACAGAGGCTGCCATACGCGAAGTAGAGGACTATGCTGTTGGTCAAAACCTCATTACGCTCCGTAATCGTGTGAACGAATTGGGTGTGTCTGAGCCAATGGTGCAGCGTCAAGGTCGTAACCGCATTATTGTCCAACTTGCCGGTATTCAAGATCCAGCGGAAGCTAAGCGCGTAATAGGCAAGACTGCCAACCTTGAGTTCCGTTTGGGAGCTAATGACAAGACGCTGGTATCCAACAAAGAAGAGTTTCCTTATAAAGATGAATTAATGCAAATGCAGCGTGGTAACGCTGTGTTAGAGCGTTCGATCATTGCGACTGGCGACCGGGTATCAAACGCGACCAGCAGTTTTGATCCTGAGACTAATCAGCCGCAAGTCAATATTACGCTCGATAGTCTGGGCGGAACCCAAATGCACCGGATTACGCGCGACAACGTCGGGCGTGGTATGGGCATTTTGTTTATCGAATATAAAACCCGCACCACCGTAACCAAAAATGCTGCTGGTGAAGAAATTGAAAAATTGACCCAGTATGTGGAGCGCAAAGTCATTAGCCTTGCGACAATCCAAAGTGCGTTGGGAGTGCAGTTCCGTATTACCGGCTTGGATAATCCTGCAGAAGCGTCGGAATTGGCGTTGCTCTTGCGAGCGGGTGCTTTAGCCGCTCCGATGCACTTTGTTGAAGAGCGCACAATTGGTCCATCATTGGGTGCAGAAAATATCGAACGCGGGTTGAAGTCT
>CAIOHY010000357.1 GCA_903858205.1 uncultured Cellvibrio sp. | reverse complement strand
TGCGCTACCTGACTGCGCTACGCTCCGACATTTTTTTAACGGATGCAAAATACAGATCCCGCATCGCGAAGGACGGGCATAATACCTTAATTTATTGCCAATGCAATCAGAGAATTAAGAATTAACACCGAAGCTCGATAAGCAAACAACCACTTGCAAAAGTGGTTGTTTAATCAGCAAAACTTATTTGATTTTGAGAAGGTCGAGCAGATGCTCCAGATCATCAATCATGCGCACAACCAATTGATTTAACTGGCCTGATTCAGATGGCGTGCTTTCAGTTGACATCTGAAGGCGCGCACCGCCAATCGTAAAGCCTTGATCGTAAAGCAGGCTGCGAATTTGACGAATGGTCAATACATCCTGACGCTGATAATAACGGCGATTTCCCCGGCGCTTGACTGGTTTCAACTGGGGGAACTCCTGTTCCCAGTAGCGCAGTACATGTGGCTTTACCGCGCACAATTCACTGACTTCGCCAATAGTGAAGTAACGCTTACCGGGGATTACGGGAAGTTCGTCGTTATGACTCGGTTCCAACATAAGCTTCTACTCGTGCCTTAAGTTTTTGTCCTGGACGGAATGTGACCACGCGCCGGGCACTAATAGGAATTTCTTCGCCCGTCTTGGGGTTCCTGCCCGGACGCTGACTCTTATCGCGCAATTCAAAATTGCCAAAGCCAGAAAGTTTGACCTGTTCGTTATTCTCCAAAGCATGGCGGATCTCTTCGAAAAAGAGCTCCACCAACTCTTTGGCTTCCCGTTTATTGAGTCCGAGATCTTCATAAAGTTTCTCGGCCAAATCTGCTTTGGTCAGAGCACCGTCCGACATAATTATTATTCCCTATCTGAGGGTAGCGGAAAAATTCACCCCCAGATACTGAACAATCGAGTCAATGGAGGCGTTGATCTCATCTTCATTAAGAGTGCGTGAAGGATGCTGAAAGGTCAACCCCATTGCAACACTTTTTCTATGTGGATCAATACCTTTGCCCATATATACGTCAAATACCTTTAAGTCGATAAGGTGTTCGCCCGCCTGCCCCTTGACCGCCGCCAAAAGCTTGTCAGCAGGCAAATCGCGATCAACCACCAATGCTAAATCACGACGCACCTCGGGGAATTTAGACAAAGAAGTAAACGCTGGAATCCGTGCCTCTAGCAGCGAGCTGAGGCGCACCTCAAATAAATAGACGGATTGCGGGATATCCAACTGCTGCTGCAAGCTTGGATGCAAGGCTCCTATTACGCCTTGCCACTCCCCATCGCGGTAAATTTCGGCCGTCTGACCAGGGTGCAGCGCCCTATGCGAACCCGCTTTAATAGTAAACGCTGATTCATCGCCGGTTAACGCCAGCAAAGATTCCAAATCGCCCTTGAGGTCGAAAAAATCGACAAGGTCGGCTACATTCGCCCAGGACTCGGGGGCGCGGCTACCGTAGATAAGACCCGCAAACATAGCCTCCTGCTTAAGACCATCAACCGAAGGAACAAAACGTAGACCCGATTCAAACAAGCGCACGCGATTCTGCTGGCGGTTCAGGTTGTTGCGCAGCACGCTAACCAAACCCGGCATCAAGCTGGTGCGCATTGCCGCCATATCGGCACTGATAGGATTGCGCAATACAACAGGCGAAATCTCTGGATCAAACAATGCCGACAATTTCGGCTCGATAAAGCTATAGGTAATTGCCTCCTGATATCCACGTGCGATCAACTGGTTGCGCAGAGCGGGCAAACCCATTTTCGCCTCAGGGTGAGGCTCAATATCCAGCGGTGCGGCCAAACTGCGCGTTGGTAAGCGGTTATAACCATAGACGCGCGCCAGCTCTTCCAGCAAATCCGCCTCGATGGAAATATCAAACCGATAGCTAGGAACGGCAAACACCCAGCCGTCCGCGTTTTGTGACAGTAACGTCAAACCCAGGCGCGCAAGAATATCGACAACTTCATCGTCGGCCATCTCCAAGCTCAAACCACTGACAATACGGGCTTTACGCAAAGTGACTTGGCGCTCTTGTGGCAGATGCTCGTTGGTGACATGAACAACAGGCCCCGCTTCACCACCAACTATCTCAAGCAGCAAAGCGGTTGCACGCTCAATGGCATCGAGCTGCAAGCTGTAATCAACGCCGCGCTCAAAACGATGCGAAGAATCGGTATGCAAACCATAAGAACGGGCGCGGCCCGCAATTGCTAGCGGATTAAAGAATGCACTTTCCAGGAAAATATCCCGCGTAGCTTCACTTACCGCACTTTCCTTACCGCCCATAATGCCCGCAACTGCCAAGGCTTTTTGTTGGTCGGCGATAACCATGGTATCGGCATTGAGTTTGATTTCCTGTCCGTCCAATAACTGGATAGATTCCCCCTGCTGGGCCAGACGCACATGAATTGCACTACTGAGTTTGGACAAATCAAACGCATGCATGGGCTGGCCTAATTCGAGCAGCACGTAGTTAGTCACATCCACTACCGCATCAATACTGCGCAAACCTGAACGGACTAATTTATCCTGCAACCATGCAGGACTTGGGCGAGTGATATCTATATTACGGATGACGCGGCCAACGTAGCGGCTACAGGCAAATCCTGCTTCGAGATGGACGGGAAAGCCGTCGGCAATAGATTCGACAACAGCAGGAATTGCTGGCGCCGCAACAGGTGCACGATTCAAGACGCCCACTTCGCGGGCAATACCTTTAACGCTCAAGCAGTCGCTGCGATTTGGAGTCAAATCGACTTCAATCAACTTATCATCGAGATTCAAATACTCGCGCAAATTAATACCTACGGGAGCATCAGGAGCCAGCTCCCATAAACCGGTGTCATCATCGCCCGCCTTTAATTCGGTTTGGCCGCAAAGCATGCCAAAGGATTCAACACCGCGCAGCTTGGCTTTCTTAATGTGGAAGTCGCCGGGTAATTGCGCACCTATTGTCGCAAACGGGATTTTGATTCCCACACGTGCATTGGCCGCACCGCATACGACTTGGCTTGGCCCCTCAGGTAGTCCGGCCACCTGACAAACACGAAGCTTGTCGGCGTCGGGGTGCTGTTCGCAACCAACAATCTCACCCACAATCACGCCGGTAAAATCGCCAGCAACGGATTCAACGGCATCAACTTCAAGCCCTGCCATGGTCAGTTGGGCGACCAATTCGTCGGTACCTATGGCTGGATCAACCCACTCGCGCAGCCAGGATTCACTGATTTTCATATCTTTATCTCTGTAGCCCGTATGGAGTGCAACGCAATACGGGACTTAAGTCTGGTTAAACTGTTACTCCCGTATTCCGCTTCGCTTCATAACGGGCTACGGCTAGATACAAATTTAGAATTGCTTGAGGAAGCGCAGGTCGTTCTCAAAGAACAAACGCAGATCATTTACGCCGTAGCGCAACATGGCCAAGCGCTCTACACCCATACCAAACGCAAATCCGGTATAGGTTTCAGGATCGACACCGCTGGACTTAAACACTTCCGGGTGAACCATGCCGCAGCCGCCGACCTCCAACCAACCGGTGTTTTTGCACATGCGGCAGCCTTTGCCACGGCATTGGGTGCACTGGATATCCATCTCGGCCGATGGCTCGGTAAACGGGAAATAGGACGGGCGGAAACGCACCGGAACATCAGCCTCAAAAAACGCTTTCAGGAATTGATCCATGGTGCCTTTGAGATCAGCGAAACTGATATTTTTATCGACCACCAACCCCTCAACCTGATGAAACATCGGCGAGTGAGTCACATCGGAATCGCAGCGATAAACTCGTCCGGGGCAGATCACCCGAATCGGTGGCTGTTTGTTTTCCATTGTGCGCACTTGCACTGGTGATGTGTGGGTGCGCAATACATGGGTATCATCCACGTAGAAGGTATCGTGCATCGCCCGCGCGGGGTGATGAGAGGGAATATTGAGCGCTTCGAAGTTGTGATAGTCATCTTCGATTTCAGGCCCCACTTCAACGCTATAACCGACGGCGGCAAAGATCTCTTCAATGCGTTGCAATGTCCGCGTAACCGGGTGCAAACCACCGGTGTGCTGGCCACGGCCAGGCAGGGTTACGTCGACCACTTCGCTAGCGAGCTTGGCATTGATTGCGGCCTGCTCCAACAATTCTTTGCGCACATTTAGCGCGTCTTGCACTGCATCTTTGGCTTTATTGATTTCAGCACCGGCAGCGGGACGCTCCTCTGCCGATAATTTCCCCAAGGTTTTCATCAACGCAGTGATACTGCCATTTTTGCCTAAATAATTGACGCGCACAGCGTCCAGCGCAGTCAGATCTTGGGCATCGGCAACGAATTTGAGCGCTTCTTGGGTAAGCGCAGCGAGATTTTCCATCTGCTTTTCCAGTTTGAATCGTTAACTATCGAATAAATACAGCCATAAAAAAAGAGGAAGAACCCTAAAGCCCTTCCCCTCTTCATCGCGTTCACAAAAGCCCTTGCGGGCTTGAGGTTGTTGGACGATTAAGCAGCCAGAGCTGATTTAGCCTTCGCAACAACAGCAGCAAATGCCGCTTTGTCATATACAGCCAGATCAGCCAGTACACGACGGTCGAGAACGATGCTCGCCTTTTTCAAGCCAGCAATCAATTGGCTGTAGGACAAGCCTTCAGCGCGAGATTGGGCATTGATACGAGTAATCCACAGAGCGCGGAAATTACGCTTTTTAACGCGACGATCGCGGTAAGCATATTGACCAGCTTTGATAACTGCTTGTTTGGCAACACGGAATGTACGCGAACGTGCACCGTAGTAACCTTTAGCTGCTTTTAATACTTTCTTGTGACGACGACGCGCCTCTACACCACGCTTAACACGGGCCATATTACAATCCTCTCAAAATTAATTAGCGCTATTAGATAGCACGGAACAAACGTTTTACGCGTGGTACATCGGCTGCATCAACGATGCTGGTGCCGCGCAATTGGCGCTTACGCTTGGTCGTCATTTTGGTCAGGATGTGGCTCTTGTTAGCGTGTTTGAACTTGTAACCTGCGCCAGTCTTTTTGAAGCGCTTTGAGGCGCCACTGTGTACTTTAGCTTTAGTTGCCATGTGATGAAACTCCACACATTTAGGTAAATAATATAAATAATCAAGGCAGCTAAAAGCCCGACTATTTTCTC
>CAIOHY010000356.1 GCA_903858205.1 uncultured Cellvibrio sp. | reverse complement strand
TAGCGTCCATGCGGGTAAAAGGTTGGATTATGTTGGAAGACACCGAAGATGCCCGACGCAAGCAGCTAGTTCTGACAAAAGCGGCGTTGACTCATTTTGACAAACTATCTCGACTCATGTTGCAAGCAATAAAAAATCAGGCTTGGTTTAAGTAAGTAAACGACACTTACTATAAATGCCGTCGGATGCTTCTGGTTATGCTGTGATTTATGCAGGTAAGACTGTCATTAATACGGTGGACGCCATAACGCCAGATGTAGTGAATAAGAAAAAATGAATCCCAGCTTAGTTACAAAAACTCATTAGCAGCCTTTAACTGACTGGGACTACTATACAGATACGTAGCAGTGGTACTGATACTGCGCTAACCGGTAAGCGTTTTCAAAATGTGGATGGCGGTGCCTCGATTGGCCAAGGATGTTAAAAAACGTTCTACTGCACTAAGTTATTAACCCCGTTGAATTAACCAACGGAGTTTTTCAGCCTCATAAAAAATATCGTGCTGAGTGAAAAATGAAATAACCTATTTGATATTTACAATATAAACTTTCACAGCGTTCGAACCCTTATTGGTTATTGAGTAAGCTGCTTGATCTTCAGGTTTGTCTAAGTAAAGTGTTTGGCCTGTCTTGAGTGAGACTGACCTTGTTTTTCCATCTTCGTATTTGCGCTCAAGTAAACCACCTCTAACTACATAGCCGGCTCTTGCTCCGGGTCTTGCTACTGAAGGCATTACGGCTCCGGGTTGAATAGTAACCATAGATCCTGTAGCTTTATCACTACTAAAGAGTGGAATTACTTCAACGCCTTTAACTCCCTCAGAATGAACCACTGGAGCCGCTAAGCTGATAAAAGCTGCAGCGAGCATATAAGAAATTAAATTTTTCATTTGTATGTTCTTTCTAGGTAAGATTAAGGCAATGGCCTAAATAACCGTACCACATTCACTAGCAATCGGATTAACTTTTTAGTGCATGACTGATTTGACTTAAATCAAATAGATATCATTAAGTATAGAAATTAGGAGCTTGAGATCTGTTAAACATTCCATAGTCGCGATTAATTTCAATTCCGAGATACTGCCGAGAATTTGATTCAATTTGATCTGCATCGATTAATGCAAAGATATGAGAAAAGAGTGTTTTATGTCTGATCCGGCACCACGCAGAAAGCTCGCCGCCATACTTGCGGCCGATGCCGTGAATTTCAGCCTGATGATGGGCACAAACGAGGACCGTACGCTTAAAAACCTCAAAGTCTGTCGGGCCATCACGGATGAATCGATTCAAAACAACCACGGTCGTATATTTCATACTGCTGGAGACTCTGTCATCGCGGAATTCGCAAGTCCGGTTGATGCAGTGGTGGCCGCCGTTGAATTTCAAAAAATTCTGAAGGAAAGAAACCTAACCTGCGACCCCGAAGATGTGATGCAATTTCGTGTCGGCCTCAACCTCGGTGACATCATTATTGAAGGCGACAATTTGTATGGAGAAGGCATCAACATCGCCGCCCGCATTGAAGCGACTGCAGAAGCCGGTGGCATTTCTGTCTCGCATAAATTCTATGAAGAAGTCAACCGAAAACTCGATCTGAATTTTGAAAGCATGGGTGAGCAGAGCCTGAAAAATATTTCTCAGATGGTTGTGACTTACCGGGTCAATCTGGGGCAATCTTCCCCGGTCAACCAGTCTGCGGCAGTAGTTGCGGCACACCAGCCAATTGACCTTTCTGTGATCAGCGATGCCAAACCCCCGTCGATCGCAGTGCTGCCGTTTACCAATATGAGCGGAGACCCTGAACAGGAATATTTTGCTGACGGCATCACTGAGGACATCATCACTAACCTGTCCACCTGGAAGACCTTTCCTGTAATCTCGCGTAACTCCAGTTTCACTTACAAAGGCAAAGTAGTGAACATGAAACAACTGGGCAAAGAACTCGGGGTGAGTTTTGCAGTCGAAGGCAGTATCAGAAAAAGCGGTAACCGCGTGCGAATCACAGCGCAATTGATCAACACCATTGACGACCAGCATCTTTGGTCTGAAAAATGGGACCGCAACCTGGACGATATTTTTGAAGTGCAGGATGAAATATCCATTGCCATAGCCGCCAAAGTATCTCCTGCCATCACTGGCAAGTTACAAGAGCAATTAAACAAAAAACCTCCTGCCAACATGAACGCCTGGGAGCTTTACCTCAAAGGACTGAGCGAATACAACAACCGGCAAAAAACCGACGGCCAGGACGCAGGGCTGGACAAAGCCAAAGAGTTTCTTGAAAAGTCCATAGAAGTTGACCCGAGCTACGCGGATGCATATTCTCTTCTTGCACAATGCCATACGGCTGAATTGATTCAAAACATCAGCAAAGACGGCAAGCAAACCCTTCAAAATATGTTTGATTTAGCTAAAAAAGCTGAATCTCTGGATCAGGTAAATCTCAAAGCGCTGAGCGTTTTGGGCATGTATTATTTTTTCAAGGCTGAATATGCTTTGCACGCTGAATATTTTCAAAAATTACTGAAATCAAACCCCAGCGCTCCCGAAGGTCATACAGGTTTGGGTGTTAACAAAATGGTTAATGGGGATTTTTCTGCTTCACTTGAGTTGATGAAAAAAGGAATTGAATTAAGTCCATTTGATCCGGAAATACAGCACATGTACGCTGGGATAGGACTTTCAAACATGGGTTTGAAAAATTATCAGGAAAGCCTGAATGCCATAGATACTTGTTTGTCAAAAATCAAGGCCGGTAATTTCATTGGCTTTAAAACCGCCGCTCTGGCCTATTTGGACAGAATGGACGAAGCTGGAGAATACTTGAACATGTATTTGAGTATGCGACCTGCCATGAAAACAGAAAAAGATTTCAGGAGACTGATGTGGGGCGACAGCGAAATCACCACGATTTTATTTGAAGGTTTATTGAAAGCAGGCTGGAAACCTGAGGCGTAAATCATGTTTTATCAAAGGAGTACAAAATGAAAACATTAATCGGTGGATGCATGTGCGGTGAGGTGCGGTTTGAAATTAAAAATGAAGCTTTGGTTTCGCTTTTATGCCATTGCAAGGACTGTCAAAAACTATCCGGGTCAGCTTTTACGAGCGGAGTTGTATTCCCGAAAGATTCAATTTTTTATGAGAAAAAAAATACCAGCTCTTATGAATATTCAGGGGGTTCAGGTGCCAAGATGACAAGGACGTTTTGCAAAACCTGCGGCACCCCCATCGCCACAGTAGTTGCGGGCTTAGGAGATTTGTGTGTAGTTGCTTTAGTCGCTTTCGACGATGCATCGCAATGCCCAGCTCCGTCGGTCAGCGTACAGATGAACAATGCCAAACCCTGGGTAACCTTGGCGGATTCCGTTACGAAACACCAGTTCGGTATGTCTTGACTAAGAGTTGGCGCGACAGTTTTGCAATCACCAAATAAAGGCATTTGAGCGACATGTTCTTGGCAGGTTTATAAATAAATGCATGCGTATATTTGAGCTGGAACAACCTAAATCTGCCGAACAATTCAAGCTTGATCAACTTCAAGCTGTAAACAACTGGCAAGTCTTGCAGTAAAAAATGAGTGTGAAAAGCAAAAGCTTCAGCACGCAAACAAGGCATTGCAACAGCTAGGCAAGTTAGTCAGCTTCCCGATAGATGGATCACGGTATTGTTCACAAAATGCTTCAGCGTGTTCTTTGGTTAATGGCTCTAGTTCCACGCTCAATTGAGAAATTTTTAGTTTTGTTAGAAGTTGTTTTTCCATAGCGATCCAGTTTTTTTGGATAGATGGATAAATTGTATCCGCTGGCGAAAGTGTATGCGGCAAGGGTAGGGAGTTTCTATTTATTGCTCAAACAAAAAGGCTCAATTTGTGAGTTAGATTAAGTGCTTGTTTTTATTAGATTCTCGATTTTTACAAGAGCCTGAATCCCGCAGATTAAAAGATGTAGTTGTCGTATAAAAAACAAATTAAATCAATGACTTAAAATCACAAAATTGTACTGTGCAACGAACTGTGTAATACGGCACCCATGTGTGAATTTTGTCTGGACGGTCTAGGGGTGTCCAGAATATGGACGACTCTCAGTGTTTTTATAGGGCGGTAGTGTCCATACTTTTGACAGATAAGGCATTTTTGTGAGTCGGGATCGAAAAGAGCTCATTGGGATAAAAGTCCTCTTCAACATAGGCTATGCGGGTGGTGAACAAATCGATTTACTTGGCGCTGGGCGTCAACATGGATGGCCGCAAGGAT
>CAIOHY010000355.1 GCA_903858205.1 uncultured Cellvibrio sp. | reverse complement strand
CGCCCTGAATACGTAGGGGCGCCGCTTGCTGCGCTCAGAGAATGGGCGCGGCAAGCAGCGCCCCTACAGTAAAATTTCAGGAATTTTTGAATGCATCAATTCACCATTGCCGAACTGGTAAAAGGCCTGCGCAACAAAGACTTTTCCAGTACTGAAGTGACCCAGCATTATCTCGACCGTATCGCGCGCCTGGACAAAACCTACAACAGTTTTATCACCGTGACTGGCGATATCGCACTGCAACAAGCAGCAAGTGCTGATGCACGTTTGGCTGCCGGAAATGCGCCCGCACTTTGCGGCGTGCCTATCGCGCACAAAGATATTTTTTGCACCACCGGCGTGCGTACGTCTTGCGCATCAAAAATGCTCGATAAATTTATCGCGCCCTATAACGCCACCATCGTGGAAAATTATTTAAATTCCGGCGTGGTGATGTTGGGTAAAACCAATATGGATGAATTCGCGATGGGTTCATCGAATGAAACAAGTTGGTACGGCCCGGTAAAAAACCCTTGGGCAATTGATTGCGTACCGGGCGGATCTTCCGGTGGCTCGGCTGCTGCAGTTGCCGCACATTTGGCACCGGCTGCAACGGCGTCTGATACCGGTGGTTCAATTCGTCAACCTGCGGCACTGTGCGGTTTAACCGGCATAAAACCTACCTATGGCCGCGTATCGCGCTGGGGCATGATTGCATTTGCGTCAAGTTTGGATCAGGCGGGAATTTTGTCGCGCACCGCCGAAGACGCCGCAATTCTGTTAAACGACATGGCGAGCTTTGATGCAAAAGATTCCACCTGCGTTGAGCGCGAGGTGCCGGATTACACCGCTGATTTAAACAAATCTTTAAAAGGTTTACGCATCGGCGTACCGAAGGAATATTTCGGCGAAGGCTTGAATCCGCAAACCGCAAAATTAGTTGAAGACGCAATTAAAGTGTATGAAGGTTTGGGTGCAACAATTCACAGTGTCAGCTTGCCACACACGCATCTCGCGGTACCTGCGTATTACGTGATTGCACCAGCAGAATGTTCTGCCAACCTCTCGCGTTTTGATGGCGTGCGTTACGGCCATCGCTGTGAAAACCCCAAAGATTTAAATGATCTTTATATGCGCTCACGCAGTGAAGGTTTTGGGGCAGAAGTGAAACGCCGTATTCTGGTTGGCGCTTACGCACTTTCTGCAGGCTACTACGATGCCTATTACAGCAAAGCGCAAAAAGTGCGCCGCTTGATCAAGCAGGATTTTGTCGATGCATTTGAAAGTGTCGATGTAATTCTCGGGCCAACCTCGCCCTCGCCCGCATTCCAATTTGGTTCAAAAACCAAAGATCCAGTGGCAATGTATTTGGAAGATATTTACACCATCGCAACTAACCTCGCTGGCTTGCCCGGCTTATCGATTCCTTGCGGCTTGGTGGATAACAAACCCGTTGGTTTGCAATTGATTGGTAACTTTTTCGCTGAAGGTCAATTATTGAATGCCGCGCATCAATTCCAACAAGCGACTAACTTCCACCAACAATCTGCACCTGGCATTGAGTAAGGAGCCATAGCATGCAATGGGAAACCGTAATCGGGTTGGAAGTTCACGTACAACTCGCAACCAAAACAAAAATTTTCTCCGGCGCCAGCACTGCTTTTGGTGCTGAGCCAAACACTCAAGCCTGTGCAATCGATTTGGCACTTCCGGGCACACTACCCGTCGCCAACGAACAAGCATTTCGTTTCGCCACCATGTTTGGCTTGGCGGTGAATGCTGAAATCGGCAAGCGCTCCGTTTTTGAGCGCAAAAATTATTTTTATCCCGACTTACCCAAAGGTTATCAAACCACACAGCTCGCTGAGCCTATTGTCGGCGCGGGCTTTGTAGATTTGGAGCTGGGCGAAGGCCGTACCAAACGCGTCCGCATTCACCACGCACACTTGGAAGAAGATGCCGGCAAATCCCTACACGAAGATTTCGCGGGCATGAGCGGTATCGATTTAAACCGTGCAGGCACTCCGCTGATTGAAGTGGTAACTGAACCGGATATGCGCAGCGCCGAAGAAGCCGTAGCCTTCGCGAAAAAATTGCACTCTATCGTCACCTCGTTAGAAATTTGTGATGGTGAAATGTCGCAAGGTTCGATGCGTTTCGACGTAAATATTTCCGTGCGCCCCAAAGGCCAGGAAAAACTCGGCACACGCACCGAGACCAAAAACTTGAACTCATTCAAGTTTATGGAAGAAGCCATCGCGCTCGAAGTTGAACGCCAGATTGACGTGCTTGAAGATGGCGGAAAAATTCGCCAGGAAACGCGCCTGTATAACGGCGACACCAAAAAAGCCCGCTCCATGCGCAGCAAAGAAGATAGCAACGATTACCGCTACTTCCCCTGCCCTGATTTGCTGCCCGTCATTCTGGATGATGCTTACATCGACTCTGTACGCAAGCAAATGCCGGAATTACCCGAAGCCAAGCGCGCACGTTTCGTCGAGCAATATGGTTTGAGCAGCTACGATGCTGGCCAGATCACTATGGATAAATTTGCCTCAATATTTTTTGAAGCCTCAACCAAAATTTCCGGCGAAGCAAAACTCACAGCCAACTGGATCATGGCGGACTTGGGCGCTTATTTAAATCGCACTGAACAGCGCATTGATCAATCGCCCGTTACACCCGAATTACTCGCTGGCTTGGTTGTCCGCGTAAAAGACGGCACTCTGTCGAGCAAAATCGCCAAGCAAGTATTTGAAGCTATGTGCAACGGCGAAGGCGATGCAGACACCATTATCGAAACCAAAGGGTTAAAACAAGTTTCCGATACTGGCGCACTGGAAAAAATTATCGACGACATACTCGCCGCTAACGTCGCGCAAGTAGAAGGCTACCGCGCCGCCGCCGAAGACAAACGCGCAAAAATGCTCGGTTTCTTTGTGGGTCAGGCAATGAAAGCATCAAAAGGCCAAGCGAATCCGCAAGCGCTGAATGAATTATTGATTAAAAAATTGAACTGTTGAGAATTGAAATGAGCCTACGCAAAGACAAAGAAAAAGTCCTCGGAGAAATCTTCGACGAAGCCCGCATCGCCACTTTTTTAGATTACCCTGCACCTGCTGGCGTTAATGCCGACTTCCATTTATTGGAAAAGGCATATCGCGGCATGCGCGGCGAAAACTTCGGTACATTCGTGAAATTATTTATCGAAGCCGGTAAATACGTGAATGCAATCGGCACCGAAGGAAAAACGTTTCTGCAAGTGGTAAAAGCCCATCGCAATGGCGAAGAATATGCTATTGCATTAGAAGCAGCTGGAGCGAAGTAGTTATTTCACAGCATGTAGGGCGGCTTCGCGAAGCAAGCCGCCATTACTCTCTATGAATATTAATTCTCACTTTGCGTTTTTTATTGTAAATACAAGGCTCCATATTTTCATCAAACAAGAGCTTGAGCTTTAAATCATCCGATTCCAACAAATTCAACTGCTTCCTGATTTTTACACACCCTGCCTTTACGTCAAGTTCAGCCTCTTCTATTTTGCTAAGCATCTGATCAACACAACGCATGATATAAAAGTTCGAACCATCTGCAGCAAAACCACCACCCAAGGGCATATATATTGTTCCGTCAGATACACTCACCCAAAGATTCGAATTCTTATCTCTTGAATTTTTACGAGCGTCCGAACTTTCGTAAGCCGGATCACCACCAATTAAACCCGCATAAACAAACCGCTTGATGATTTGAGGCCAATTTGAGTGGATAACCTCCACTAAATGTTTATTGCACCATAAATAAATGTCATCGGCATCTCGCCCATGGGGTAAAATATCCAAGAAGTAAGCATCACGCCCTCTGATATACACAAACAGCAAATCCGCCGTTCGTTTTGCATCGAAATGAAGATGATAAATACCCCACTCGCTCCGCATGTGATCCAAATTTTCTTGTTTAAACTGCCTCACCACTTTAGCTTTATTACTTATTAGGTGATTTACATCCACACCATTCATGAGCGCACTTTTGAAGAATTCACATCGCCCCGCCTTTACCCCATCAGACCCAATTAAATCCGAAAAATACACGTTGTAATTAGTGACTGGGATTCGCCTTGCGAATACTGAGCAAAAATGTTTAAACAATGTTTCAGCGCGCACTTGGTCAGACAATAGTTTACTGGTGCCATTGCTCAAATCCAAATCACTAGGAATAGAGTACCTCAAGCTTTTTAACCGACTTTTAACCTCATCAGACAAGTCACGCCAAAAATTATATTTTAACTTCTCGTCCATAGGATCAGCCTCCGGCGGCTTGCTTCGCGAAGCCGCCCTACATAACATTAATCGTGATATTGCAATGTATCTTCTTTTCCGCCTGCCCAGTGAGGCGGGTAGATGCCTTGCGTGACATAGCTATGGAATGTTGAATATGACCAATCGCTAACGCGTTGTACCAAGCCATGCTTTAATGGATTGATGTGAATGTAATCCATGTGTGCATTAAAGTCTTGCTGGTCACGAATTAAATGTTCCCAATAACGGCGCTGCCATATACCGCGCTCTCTGCGTTTAATCTGAACTGCAGAACGATGCTCATCCCTTGGAATGCCTTTTGAAAACATCAGTTTTATTAATTGCCAACGGATGGCGAAGTTTGTATCACCTTCTGGCAGTTCGATTATGCAGTGCATGTGATCTGGTAAAACTACCCATCCATGGATTTTGAAGGGGTGATGTTTGCGTACGCTGGCCACAGAATTGCGCAACAAATCAATATGCCGAACCAATAGATCGTTATTCTTTCGCTGCTGTAAATTTATGGTGAAAAAATAGGTTCCGCCTGGGTGCCATAACCTACGATAGTCCATTCGCCAACATCTCCTTTTATTTACCTACGGCGGAGTGCTGCGCGACTCCCCCTACAATCATTGCACCGCGTTGTGCGGCTTCGCGAAGCAAGCCGCCGAAACATTTCAGAACTTATAACATAACAAACAAAAATCAACCAACATACGCTGTTACTCATTACATTGCTGGCTCAAAAGCCGCATATTAAAACATAACTACAATGACTGATTTGCAACTACCTGCGCTCTGAGTCTAATATGCTCTTCAACTCAATTGCCACAGCACAACCAATGCCCAAGAGTAAAATAACTCCACCGCTCGGACTTTGCCTGATCTTATCTGCGCTAATGCTCTCGTTAACTGCGTTTGAAAACTCACTATTCGATCTCCTCTGCCTCGAACCCAGTAAAGTCACCGCGGGCGAATACTGGCGTTTGCTAACCGGTAATCTGGTACATTTTGGTTGGCTGCATACGCTGATGAATGCAGCGGCGTTGCTGCTATGTGTGCTGGCTTTTTTTACCGAGTATTCGGTTAAAAAACTCTCGCTGTTATTGCTCTGGTGTTGCTCAGTTGTTGGCGTGGGGATTTATTGTTTTAACCCGGAGTATTCGCCCTATGCGGGGCTTTCCGGAGCAATACATGGGTTAATTGTCGCTGGATTGTTGCAAACGCGCGCTTATCCTATGTGGATTCGCGTAACAGCGTTGGGCTTGGTGGTAGCGAAGTTAGTTCAGGAAAATAGTGAAGGTTATGAAGCGACGGACTTGCAGACGCTACTGCCCGTTGCGGTTGCGGTGGAATCGCATCTGTATGGCGCGATTGCGGGATTCGTTTTCGTAGGTATTGTATGGTTGTTACAACGTTTGAAAAGGAATAAGTAAATGCAAGGCTCTCCCGGTGTTGCTATCGATTATTTTTTGGCGGGTGCGCGTTTGATTGTTAATCCCCGTTTTCGCCGTTTTATTTTGATCCCGTTATTCATTAATCTGGTTATTTTTGTCGGCGTGACCATCGCGTTCTTTCATGCCTTTGGCGATTTTTTTGCACAGGTATTGGAGTGGTCGCCCAGTTGGCTGGATTGGTTCGCCTGGATACTCTGGCCGCTGGTGGCCTTTGTATTTTTAGTTATTTACGGTTACAGCTTTAACATTATTACCAATTTTATCGCCGCTCCTTTTTTTGGATTGCTGGCGGAAAAAATAGAAACCCATTTAACCGGTGTTGCCCCACCCGATGAGCCCTGGGGTCAGTTGATTCCACGCACATTGCAGCGAGAGGCGGTGAAGCTTTGGTATTTTGTGAGCCGCGGCCTGTTAGTGATGATTATTTTTGTGGTGCTATTTTTTATTCCCGGCGCAAACTTACTCGGCCTTTTGATAGGATTTATTTGGAGCTGTTGGTGTATGGCGGTGCAGTATTCCGATTACCCCGCCGATAACCACCAACTCAGTTTCCGCGAGTTGCGCCGTCGCCTGAATAAGCAACAGTTGACGAGCTACTCTTATGGCGGGATTATTTTATTGGGCAGCATGGTGCCGGTGCTGAATATTTTTGTCACGCCGATTGCAGTGGCTGGAGCGACGATCTACTGGGTGAAAGAAGTTAAACATCTTTCATCGCAATAATCATTCTTCCGCATCTCCATCATCCACAATCATATTTCCGCCGGCTTCTTTAGCGTGGCGGAGATGGATACTTGCCTTAGCAATCTGATGATCAAGGCTTTGGCACATTTGACTGGTAACACCCGCACTAAAGTAGAAATGCGTGGTTTCGCCATTGATGATATAGGCTTGGGAAGCTAACAATTGTTTTACTTTACTCAAGAGTGCTGCAGCTTTTTCATGATCCAAACCGGGCATAAGCACATAGAAGTCATCACTATCGGCGCGTGCAAATAAGAACCGCGCCAACATCGTCTGTAGGCTAGTGGCAATATATTTGAGCGCGACATCACCCCAGCCGTTGCCGTGTTTCTCGTTAATAGCGCTAAATTGATCAATATTGATAATCGCCATTGCCAGAGGGACAGATCGCTCCTCAGCACTTTTATACAATTCGCGCGCGGCGTTAAAAAAGTATGAGCGATGATACATGCCCGTGAGTTGATCGCGCTGGGCATTGTAGGTAATCTGTTCGACCAGCTCGAGCGATTCAATATTGTGGATAATGCGGCAGTAGAATTCTTCTGGATGAAAAGGTTTGCGCAAAAAATCATTGGCGCCGTGTTTAATAAATTTCGCTGAGAGCGCCTCACTACTTTCACCGGAAATACCTATCATAATCAGATCAGTTTTGTCGTACTTGTAGCGCAGATTGCGCACCAATTCAAAGCCATCCATTTTGGGCATGTTGTAATCGGTAATTAATAATTTGATATCAGGGCTTTCCAATAAAACCTTGATCGCATCCACTCCATCAACAGCTTCCAAGACTTGAAAAAGATGACGTTTGAATAAATTCACAATATGTTTGCGCGACATATCTGAATCATCTACCACCAATACTTTAATCCGCTGATTTTTCTCCAAACGGTTGATCATGCCGATCGCTTTGCTGTAAGCGTAGCGCCCCTCTTTCGTCACGTAATCGACTATACCTTTGTTGAATAACTGCTCGCGCCGTTTTTCGTCGTAGCTACCGGTGAGCACAATGGTAGGTATTTTTTTACTGAGGGTAAAATCCACCACCTCGCCGTTGGGCGCATCGGGCAAATTCAAATCCACCAAGGCAGCAAAAAAATCCGATGGGTACTGTTCGTAAAACGCTGTCGCCTGCGCCATGGTCGTCGCATAAACAGCGTCATAGGCAATGGATGAACTCTGCACCAGATGGCGCATGATCTTCATCACCATCTCACTGTCTTCGACTATTAGAATTTTTTTCATGGGCTAGCACTCAGCGGATTCGTAAGTATCCCTTGAGTGTAGACAAATTTTAGGAAAATGCGCCAAGCCAATGATTAGGCTGCATGTTTAACGCCAGAGGAGCGAGCCAAACTCAGCACGCGAGTGATTCATACCCATGGACTGCCACACTAATTGGTTAGGCGCTATTTTCAATAGAGGTGATCAACGCCGCTTTATTGTGCTCGCGCACCGATTCGTAAATCGCCGCCGCCATAATAATG
>CAIOHY010000354.1 GCA_903858205.1 uncultured Cellvibrio sp. | reverse complement strand
TTAATCGCTCCCGCCGACAGCGGGCTGCCTTTGGATTTGGCCAGCGCCAGGTCTTGAATCAGCAATATGCCAATAGCCACACAAGCAGCCAGTAGATGGGAATAAACAATCAAGGTCTTCATGGTTTTCTGCGCCTTTGTTATTGTTTTGAATCAGGTTTTTCATTCATTAAAATGATTGCGCTAACAAATCATTATAAATATGATAAAAAATTGCACATTAACTTTACGGTCAAGGGGTTCGGTAATAGCGCTTGAGCATAAGCTAGGGGCTGTACAGTGGCGAAACGGAAACCTACATTTCGCGAGCGAATCTCGTCCATTTGCACTGTTTATTATTATGGCCTTACCAAGCTGCGATGTTAGTTATCCGTAGATCGCCAAATCAGGTTTGATCGGCAATCGAGGTTTCTAACTGCAAGTTTACGAACCTAGGTTACAATGATTTGGTAGCGCAAACAATTGTTTGCGAGAAAATAAAGTCACTGTGATTATATGCGCCGTTCACAAAGTGGCGAAATAAGGTGGTTTTATTTATAGATGAAATGGTTTTTTAGTGTTGCGGGGCTACTGAGTAGCCATTATGTATCTACTTTTGTGGTTTCAGCATGCGCGCAAGAGTGCGGTCGCGGATAAAAAAGTGGTGTACGAGTGCTGCGCCGGCGTGAACTATGACGAGGCCAAACAGTACCCAAGCAACATATTTGTGGGTCAATCCAGCGAGATTGACTTGGTCGGTTTCTAACAACATAACAGAGGGGATCTGGAACAAGCCAAACACATTGATCGACTGGCCTTCAGCCGTGCAAATAAAATAACCACTCACAAGCACGGTAAACAAAAAAACATAGAGCAAAAATTTGCTGAGTGAGATTCCGATTCTCTTGGGCAGTGAGGTCACAAGTGATGTCGGGGTTTTGCTGGTAAGGCGCCATAAAAGTCTGAGGCTGAGCAATCCGAGCAAAATCATTCCAAGTGCATAATGTAGGTGGGCGTATTGCAAGTAGTCAGCTGAATAGTACCCGTAGCTGGTGAGATACACGCCCAAGCCAAACAGAAATAACGTTAACCCAGCGCTTAGCCAGTGAAATAAAATACTAACGATACCGAAACTGTTGTGGGAATCTCTGATCATTACTGTTCTCGCTCGTTATTTTTATGGGGCCAAACGGGGGCTATATCTGAATAAAATTCATGAGTTGTTTTGCAAAAACTGAAGGTTATTGCGAAGGGAAATATAAAGGAAATCGTATTAGGGTGCCAGAACAAATATTCTGGCACCCAATACTAATCCTTACTTACAAACCAGCGACGACTGTGCCACCCCAGTTACGATAGGCGATACTGTTCGCACTTTGGTCTGCACGCATTTTCAGCGCGAGCGTGTGGAAGATATCGGCTTGGGACTTGCCGCCAATATCCAGCACGCGACCACCTGCAATACCTGCACCGGCGAGAATCATCGGCACATCATCGTTGCCATGCGCATCAGCAAGACCCATGTCTGACATTTGGAACACGGTCGTCGAGCTGAGCAGACCTTGTGCGTTCAATTTGTCGAGCAGATTTTTGGTCAGGCTCTGCATGTAGGCAATGTCTTCAGAGTATTGCGCTTGATTGAAGTGATGTGATTGGTGCGATGAGCGACCACCCAACTTATCAAAGATATGGTTGTGGGTGTCATCACCGAAAGCAATCGATACAGATGCAGTCAGGTTGCAGTTTAGAGCCAACACGATAATGTCAGTTTGTAACTTGGACAGCGCATCAAAACCAGTCGCGGTGGTGTTCGCGGGTTTTGGGCAGGAAGCGTTGCCGCCGCCTGTGTTACCTGTCCCGATTGCCGCTTCGATTTCCTGAATGGCAGTGAGGTGGCTGTCCAGTTTGATTTTTTCGTGCTGACCTAATTTGGTTTTCAAGCTGTTGATTGCCGGGTAATGCAAATCGGCAATCGATTTTCTTGGTGCAACGCCGCTGGTGGTGGTGGTGCCGCCGCTGAATAAAATGTCGAGCGCCGCTTGTGGGCTGGTCAGTGCAGGAATCTCGCGCGAGCCTTCACGGCTGAGGTTAGATACCTGAGTAGTACCGAGGTTGAGGTACTTCACTGGGTAGTTAGCACCAATTGTACGCCCCATATTTACGTCAAAACTGTCTTTGCCCCAACTTGCATTGTCAAAGCGATGGAACATAACACCGTGACCGGCGCCAGTCAGTTTTGCGCTTTTCATTACGGCAATACGGCTGTAGTGGGTTTGCAGAGGCGCAGATTGCTCAGGATATACACCATTCACCGGATACCAGCGCGAGGGCTGGCAACCGCCACCGGAGAACACCAAACAACTTTTGGTGGGGGTACCGGTTTGTGCTTCTGCAGTGCGCGCGAGCATAACACCCGCAATCAAGCTGGAGGCTTGCAGCACACCGGCAGAAATACCGGCGCGCTGTACGATGCGCAGAAAGTCTCTACGCTCTTTATCGAAGCAGTCTCTATATCTCATTTTTATTTACTCCAATTCGTTAACAAGGCGAGGGAGAAGGGGGCGCGCATTAGCGCACCCACTCTTTCCGGTACATCACAGATTCCAATGCGGGAATTTCTTCGAGCATTGCACGTGGGCCTCTGGTTGATAGTACGTTGGTCAAATCACTCACATCACAACGATAGGCGTTTTCTTCGTCTTTGCTGATGCGCTTGTAACCTACATCTCTATCGGAGTCGATCAAGAAGATTGAGTTGATACCCGAACTGTAGCTCATGAACTGGGTTGCCAGACAGGTCTGGGCCAGATTTGATACTTGTGGGTGTTCAGCAATCGTCCGCGCGAGATCTTTAGCACCGTCGAATTGAATTTGCGGTGCGTAGAGTACGCGATCGGGATCGTTCAGGAATTGCAGTTGTGGGTAAGGTGAGTAGAAAGTACCTTTGGTCACGACGACATTGCCTTTTAGATCGGTAGTACGTACACGACCCGCA
>CAIOHY010000353.1 GCA_903858205.1 uncultured Cellvibrio sp. | reverse complement strand
GCACAAGCAGGTACCTGCGAATGTGAGTTTTAAATTTGCGTATCAGTATATTGCGGCGCAATTGATTGTAATGGCGGGAGCGCTGTCGCCGGGAAATACACCTGGTCGATTGGCGGAGCTGCGCGGTAATGTGGCAGCGCTGTTCATACAAAAACGCCCGAGGCCATCACGACCCCGGGCGGTTAAGATTTCTAAAACCCGTTATCCAGTTAATCACAACGCTGCTCCGCTTAAGTGAACAGCATTGCCGATCAATCGGGGCTTATTCGGAGCTTCTTTACATAGTGCTGATTAGCGGCGACGCAGACGACCAAAACCAATCATACCCAGACCAGCGAGCAACAAGGCCAGGATAGATGGCTCGGGAACTTCTGTTTCAGTCGTTGGCGGAGTCCAGAAAAAGCCGTGAATTTCGCGCAAGCTGGAGTTGGTATAAGACTTGGCGTAGAGCGAACCATCAAAACCGGCTGCATCAAATACATTCGCATTGGCCGCCAGCACTGAACCTCTCACTGCCATATAGTTAAAATCGACCGTCGTAGCGGTATAGAAATTCCATAATGTGTTTGAGTAGTTCCAAGCACCATTTAAATTGGTGTTGGTCACATCAACATTCCCTGCAACGTTGATAATAGCCTTGGTAGCCAAACCCAAATCCAGTTCAATACCCGAGTTTTGGAAGAAAACATCGGCCGCATTCAAGCTAAACACCGCCAACTCATCACTACCGGTGTACTTGAGTTTCACCTGATTGCCAGAAACAACGGCTGAAGCGTTGGCAGATAAACCTTGGTAACTTGACGCAAGCGCACTCATTTCGTTTGTCAGCGCTGTCTTTTTCGCAGACAAATTAACGCCACCGGTAGTGCAATTCACACTGCCCACACAGTCAATTTGTGCGCCAGCGCTCTTGGTGTTGTAAACAGCAGTCTCGCCATGCATGATTTTCATCTGACCACTGACGTTGCCCGCCACTTCCAAACCATCGAACGAGCCTTCTGGTGTGAAATCTTTGTGGTTAAATTCTGACATTTGGGTGGAGACTAAATTGCCACCAACAAAGGTCATCCCTTCCACGTGTACAGCACCGGTCAGGTTCTCCGCCAGCACAAGGTTGTAATTCAACAGGCCTGCAGTCGCGCTTACAGATCCCAGTCCAAGACTGAGACCCAAACCGGCCGCAACAAAAAATTTCGAATAAATGCTCATCAAGGTGCCCTTTCTAGTTGTAGTGTTTTAATTTCGCACTCGACCAAAAAGCACAATTTATGTCCATCTTATTTTTTCATTTAAAATCAATAATTCGCGCCAACTAATGCCAAACGCGTCACACTAAACTGTAAATTTAGCCGACAGTCATAAAATGACAGCGAAGGACATTGTTTTATTGATAAAAATAAACAATCGATTTTTCCACTAAAAAAACACGGGACTCCCGCACGCGGGAGTGACCGAGTGCTAGCGATAAAGCTCAGGTAACTCACTCTCAAACAGCACATACGGATGCGCAAAAAAGGCTTTGAAATCCTCCTCCGTGGCCTGACCGGGATAGGGCGCATAAGACTGCACGGTTTTTTCCCGCGCGGTATTGGCATTACGCCACACCATCAGATAGGTAATCTGCTTCGCCTCTTCATCCGCCAAAATCGGATTGAGAATGCGTTCGGTCCACAAATTGGGAATGCTCACACCGTTATTGCCGGTTTCAGTAAGGGCGGCAATTTTGTTCAGACGCTGGGCGATTTTTACTATGCCTTTGAGCGATGCAATAAAACCGGCTTTCTGTTCATCGGCTGAGGCGGTGTTCGCTTGATGGCCAAGATCCCAGTAGTTGTCCAAACCAATAACATCAACATATTCATCACCCGGATAGCCATACAAATAGTCACTGTCGAATTTGCTCAAGTCGATGCGGCTGCGATCAGGTGAAAAGGCGTAGATAAGATTGTGCAGGCCTTTTTCATCGCGCAGATACTTCACGGTGAATTGCCATAAGGATATGTAATCCTGCTCGCTCACATAGCCTTTACCCCACCAGAACCAATCGCCATTGTGCTCATGCCAGGGGCGAAAAATGATCGGGATGTAGTTTTTGTTGCCCGCTGCATCGGTCGACGCTAACGCCTCATTGAAGGCGACAAACGTATCTAGATAAGCTTTGAACTCTTCATGTTTGCCGCCGCCGGGAATCAACTCGTGCACGGTCGGGGTTTTATCCCAGGAGTTAGCACCAGACACAGGGCTGTACATATGCCAGCTGATGGTAATCACTCCGCCGCGACTGTAGCCCGCTTTGATCCATTCTTGCATTTGCTTGAAGTTCACCCCATCCAGGTTTTTCTCGTGCCCCAACTCCAGCCCACCCAGCTCCCAGCCGTAAACCGCTGGGTTGGAGCCAGTCACATCGCGAATATCCGAGCGGTCAAGATCCCCCTCCCAGTTAACGCCGTAGGCCAAGCTATCTTCATGGCCGAATAACATCTGCTTACCACGCAACCCGGCGAGGTTGTTGTAGAGAGCGAGAGTTTCGGGGCTCGCATTTTTGTCACTTAGCTTATGAGAATAGTGCTTCTCAGTACTGGAGGGCGCCGCTGTAGGTGCTGCCGATTGCTGATCGCAGCCTACAAAAAAAACGCCCAAAATGAGCAACGCCGTTGCGCGCATAAAGGAATCGGATAAGTTCATTAGTGCTCCTGTACTGAACCGGTGTTATTAAAGTAATGATTACACCCAAATGTAATCGGTTTCATTTCGCGCATACTACCAGTTATTCACGCCGCTCGTGACATCACAGAAGGTAAAAAACGGTTGAGCCGCACCCTGCTTTTGCCTAGCCTTGCGCTACTCCTCTTACGCAGTAACCTTTTATGGATTTCAGCTTCCCCGCTATCGGCATCATACATTCCTGCTTCAAGGAAAAGTTCGGCATTCCCCGCCAGCCGGGGCTAGCGCCGCTCGCCTGTGCCGATATCGAACTATTGCCGCCCTACAACGACCCTGCTGCATTTGAAGGACTGGAAGGCTGCACCCATATTTGGGTTCAGTTTGTATTTCACGCAAATAGGTACGCCAATAGGCCCGACGACTGGAAACCCAAAGTCAAACCACCGCGCCTGGGGGGCAATAAATCCCTGGGCGTGTTTGCAACTCGCTCACCCACTCGACCCGCTCCGATTGGGCTCTCGGTTGTGCGGTATCGCGGTATCGCCGAACGCGATGGCAAGCTCTTGGTACAAATTAGCGGTGTGGACTTGCTCGAAGGCACACCGGTACTCGATATCAAACCCTACATCCCTTACGTCGATTGTGTACTGGAAGCCGAAAACACCTTCGCGCCCACACCGCCCGAACTGATCGCGGTGGATATTTCCGCAGACCTTATGGCGGTCTGTATCGATTACTGGCAACGCACCGGTACGGATCTGGCCGGATTAATCAACCAGGTGCTGCAGCAGGATCCACGCCCGCAATACCAGCAGCCCGAACCCGAGCGAATCTACGGCATGAAATTACTCGATCTGGATGTGCGCTGGCGCTATCGCCCAAACGGCGCAGATTGGGCGGCCGTTCTGGTTGATCTGCAATGGGCGCAGCCTGACTGAGCTGTGATATGATGCGCGCCTTTTCCAGCCTACCCCCTTCGTCTCCCGTTTGATGCCATTGCTCCCGGAGACGCGCTGTACCGACTTTTAATTTTAGGTGCCTGGCACTTTAGGAGTTGTTCCCATGAGCAAGACGTCATTAGACAAAAGCAAAATCAAGTTTCTGTTGCTGGAAGGTGTGCACCAATCGGCAGTAGATAGCCTGACTGCGCAGGGCTACACCAATGTTGAATACCTGAAAACTGCATTGGGCGAAGATGAACTTATCGCCAAAATTCAAGATGCGCATTTTGTCGGACTGCGTTCACGCACCCAGCTGACCCGCCGCGTGTTTGAAAATGCGCCCAAGCTGATCGCCGCCGGCTGCTTTTGCATCGGCACCAACCAAGTGGATTTAAAAGCAGCGCAAGAGCACGGGGTTGCGGTATTTAACGCGCCCTACTCCAATACCCGCTCGGTCGCTGAATTGGTGATCGCTGAAGCCATTTTGCTGCTGCGCAATATTCCGCAGAAAAACTTTGTCTGCCATCGCGGCGGTTGGGATAAATCAGCCAATGGCTCATTTGAAATTCGCGGCAAGACCCTCGGCCTGATCGGCTATGGTTCGATTGGCAGCCAAACCAGCGTGCTGGCCGAATCCCTCGGTATGAAAGTGCAGTTTGTCGATGTGATCACCAAGTTGCCGCTGGGCAATGCCACCCAGGTGCGCCACCTGGATGAGTTGCTTGCGACTTCCGATATCATCAGCCTCCATGTACCGGAAAACCAATCGACGCAAATGATGATTGGCAAGCGTGAAATTGACTTGATGAAACCGGGCGCGATCCTGATCAACGCCTCGCGCGGCACGGTTGTGGATATTGACGCGCTGGCTGATGCTATTAAGTCCGGCCATATTGCCGGCGCGGCGATCGACGTGTTCCCGGAAGAACCCAAAGCCAATGGCGATGAATTCATCAGCCCACTGCGCGGCTTGGACAATGTGATACTCACCCCACACATCGGCGGCTCCACCATGGAAGCCCAAGCCAATATCGGTTTGGAAGTGGCGGAAAAACTGATCAAATACTCTGACAACGGCACCACCACCAGCTCGGTCAACTTCCCTGAAGTCGCCCTGCCCGGCCACCCGGACGCGCACCGTTTGCTGCACGTACACGCCAATGTTCCTGGCGTATTGTCGAAAATTAACAAGATTTTCTCCGACAATCACATCAACATCGCCTCACAATATCTACAAACCAATGAGAAAGTGGGCTATGTGGTAGTGGACATCAACTCCCCCTACGATGAGATCGCACTGGAGCAACTGAAGAATATTGAAGGGACTATTCGTTGCAGAGTGTTGTTCTAACACTTATCAAATGACAGCCCAATAAAAAAACGCCGCGTCCAGCAATGAACGCGGCGTTTTTGTTTTCTTAACTTATCGCCTAAGCCAATTTGCGTAAATGGTGATAATCCAGAATTGTCTCCAGCTCAGAACCCTCAAGCTGCTCCGCTTTATAAAGATCCCAACGAACCTGCAGGTTTAGCCAGAAATCAGCCGACATACCAAAAAAACGCGCCAACCGTAACGCTGTGCTTGGTGTAATTCCGCGCTTTTGATTTACCAGCTCATTAATACGCTGATAGGGAACGTGGATCGCATCCGCTAATTCGCGCTGGGTGATTTGCATTGGATTGAGAAATTCCTCGACCAGCATTTCGCCGGGATGGGTTGGCTGTCTATTTGTGGGGATGCGAACCATCATTCACCTCTAGTGATAATCAACAATTTCAACATCTTCTACACCAGCATCAGTCCAGCGGAAGCAGATTCGATATTGCTCGTTAATACGAATGCTGTGCTGCCCTTTGCGATCACCAGTTAACGCTTCCAAGCGGTTGCCCGGCGGAACTTTTAAATCATCCAACTGCACCGCTGAATCCAATAAATCCAGTTTTCGCGCCGCGATGCGCCACAGGGTTGGTGGGCAGGCTTTGCGTGCGGGCTTGGAGTCCACGCCATCAAAAACGTCAGCGCAGGCTTTGTCCTTAAAAGAGCTTATCATGCTATAACGGTATCACGGCTATCGTGCTACATCAACAATTCCACCTAGGCTGCCTGCCGGCGCTTGATCCAATGCGCCACTAACTCCACCCCAAGCACCAAAGCCACCCCCAGAAAAGCCCAGAGTATGGCCAGGCCGATGGTTGGCTCATTGCCCGTTACCGCGAGGAAGTTGAAGGGATTGAGGTTTTCTTGCTGTAAAACCACCGTGCGGCCATGACTGTCAGTGGTGGTGAGCAGGGCGTTTTTCCAAGGCCAGGTGACGTAGAGCGAGCCGACCAGAAAACCGATCAGCACCGACAGGGTTTGGTTGTGATAGCTATGCAGCAACCAGAGCAGGAAGCGGGAGAAGACCACTAAACCGCAGATACACCCGGCGCCGAACCAGAGTAATTTCACGATTTCCAGATTGTGGATTGCCTGCAAAAACACTGGATAGAGCCCCACCAGTAGCAGGATAAAACTCCCGGAAATCCCCGGCAGAATCATCGCACAGATGGCCACAAAGCCGCCGAGGAACAAAATCCAACCGTGACCGGGCAATTGGGCTGGCGCCATAAACGAAATGGCGAGAATAAAAGCAATACCGAACAGCAGACCAAAGGCTTCCGTCAGCCGCCAGCCGCGCTGCTCGCGCACCAGATGGTAAATCGAGGCGGCGACCAAGCCGGAAAAAAACGCCCAGACTAAAATCGGGTAGGTATCCATCGCCACCAAGACAACAGCGGCAAATGTTTTGAGGCTGATCAGAATGCCGCCAAACAAGGCCACCAAAAAATTGCCGTTAATGTACTGCCAGGTTTTCACTATGCCATCGCGCTTGAGCATCAGCAGCACCGCCGGCGTACAGCGTTTTAGCGAGCCAAGCCACTCATCGTAGATACCGGTAATAAACGCGATAGTGCCGCCGGAAACGCCGGGCACCACATCGGCCGCCCCCATACACAAACCCTTGAGCAGGATAAACAGGTAATCTTTAATCGTTCGATTGGGCTGATGCAATGCAAGCTCCTTTTCTACACAGGTCAGGTAGAGATAATGGGAAAGAGAAGAATTAAGGTGGGCGAGTGTGCCTGATAAGCGCGCAGATCGACAAGTCAATCGCCAAAGAAGTGGCGATTAATCGCCGTAAAAACCTGCGCGCGTATATCGGCACGCTCGTTGACCAGCTGGTGCCCGGCAGCGGGGATGAGTTCAATCCGGGCATTGGGCAAGGCGCGCTGGATCTGCTGCAGGTTATAACGCCAGGCAACGGTTAAATCGGCCGTACCTTGAACGATAAGAACCGACTTTTGAAGCGGGGGAAAACGGCGGAACTGCTTATCCCAAGCCTTCATGGCGCCCACCCAGCGCACCGACAAGGTAGGTGACTGCAAACAATCCTGCTCATCCACAAAGCGGTTAAAGTCCTGGTCGTGCGAACTACGCGAGCGGCCGCGCGGCATTCGCTTAATGAACCCGTGTACCAACGCGTACAAAAACCGCCCCGAGTAGCGCCAACCGCGCGGCAACACCAGCGGTGCGCAGAGTGCGACGCGCTCTAGCAATGGCGCAGCACGCTCGCGATCGTAGCGCCACACATAATTCAACAACACGGAACCACCCGTGCTCTGCCCCACTGCAAAGTAAGGCGCAGGTAAGAGCGGTTGCGCTGCGGTTAAAATCACATCTAACACATCTGCATACTGATCGAACGAATCAATCGCCACTTGCTCACCACTACTCAGGCCGTGGCCGGGCAAATCAAACGCCAGCACGGCAAAACCTTGCTGCAAGCCAAACTCAATCGGATTACCAAAAATCCCCACATGGTCGTAATAGCCATGCACCACTATCAGCGTGCCCTTGGGGTTCTGTGGCAGCCAGTAGTGAGTCGCGATACGAAAACCGCCCGCATCGACAGAGCCAAAAGCATGGGTGATGTGTTGTTGTGCTTTGGCAAAGTTGATCGCGTAAAAATCCAGATACGCCTGCACCAGTACATTTGCGACAAAACTGGCATCGGCCGCAGGAACCCAGCGCAAATCGGGCAATTGCGCGCGCAACTGGTCGCGATCTGCGCTAGAAAACTGAAAAGGATGACCTCTGGATGTGCTCATAATCTGCTGGTGTATCCGTTAAAAATGGGAACATAGCCGCCAGTTGCCTTAAGTTTAGCCTGAGACCTAAAAAACGCGGATGACAACGAAATAACCCCATTCAGGAATTCGATGCGACACAGCCAATGCCATCCTCTATAATCTCGCAGTCGAACCGCCAGACCTAAAAAACACATAACAATGACAACCAGGGTTTGAATTCATGCAAAAGCACATTTTCAACATACACGACGTGATTCTGTTTATGACCGTCGCCGAGTGTATCCTACTGGTAATTTTTCAGGCGATACTCCCAGTCAAAAATCAACTCGCCAACCGCCTGCTCAGCCTTTTCCTGGTATCCATCGCGATCACTTCCGCCTGTATTCTGGTGCTGTGGAATGACGATGTCGTGCTCTTTAATCTTTTCGATGAAACGCTGCTGCCCTACTTTCTGGTCATCGCCCAATTACTCAAAGGGCCGCTACTACTCCTCTACGTGATATCACTCACGGAAGACGCGTTCAGGTTTACCCGACGGCATCTGGCTCACCTTGTCCCCATGACGATTGCGGTATTGTGGTTATTGGTGTTCCAACTCGACAGCTCCGACCTGCGCTTTAAAACCATTGGCCAAACCGAGACCGAACGCCAGATCGCCAACAGTGTTTGGCATTTCATCAAAATCATGCCGTTCTTCTACGCACTCGCCGCCGTTAACCGCGTGCGTCTTTATCGAATCGGCCTACATAACCAATATTCAAACTTCTCGCCCACTGAGCCCACTTGGTTGAATATGTTGAGTTTGGGGTTCTTGTTTACTTGGAGCTTTTCTATTTTCGTGCATGTAATTGCCAACACGGTTGCATTAGGGGAACCGCAAATATCTGACCTGTTTGGCATTACCGAAAACTATATTATTTTCATTTTGATCAACGCACTCTTCATCAACAGTGTGGTGCACACCCATAAATTACTTACCACCAAACCAGAAGTTACCAAAGACAAAATCGATGAAAAACTGACAGACTCAGCAATCCAAAAAGTGCAGCTGGGAATGGAAGTGCAGAAATTATTTTTAAAGCAAAACCTGAATATCGATGAATTTTCCAAACGCATCAACCTACCGGTAAAAGAAGTCTCTGCCGTGATCAATAAACACTACGGCACCAACTTTTTTGAATTTATGAATAGTTACCGAGTAGAAGAAGCAAAGCGCTTGTTGGGCGATGCCCAGCATGCCGATATGACTGTGATGGATGTGTTGTTGCACGCGGGCTTCAACAGTAAGTCGGCATTCCATCGCTTTTTTAATCGATTAGTGGGAATGTCACCGACGGAATTCCGCAAGCAGAAACTGCATCCGGAAAAAGCGAACGCGTAAACAAAAAGCCGGCAAATTTGCCGGCTTTTTGTTTCTACTTTTATAGTTATTGTCTCAATACTATTCAGTTTCCAAACGCACGTTATCGAAGGAAACATCGATCGCGCCCGACGGCTCTATCACAAATAAATTCGTGATTGCATTGAGCTTGGCGATGCCAGGACAGCAGGGTACTGAATTGCCATTATCGATTAAATCCGCAATGCCAATGCTGTAAGAAGTCCAAACACCATCTGCTGGCAGTGGCACACTCACGTCGCTCACATTGGGCCAACCGCTGTCCATCTTAATCAGCAGTTTAGTGCCTTCAGCTTTGCTATTCACTTTGAAATCAAATTTCAATTTACCTTGGGCATTCCACTTGGTCAGGTTGACCGGATTTTTAATCACATTAAAAAACACATTGCCATCTGCACCGGTTTTTACCACGTTAAATACTTTGCCACGACCAGCTTCATCTTTTTCTGAAAAGCCAATAGATGCAGGAGTGTAAACCTGGACCTGCAGGCCATCACCAATCGCATCGCCATATGCAGTGAACAAAGGCAGAGAGGCAAACTCAGTACCGCCGCCAGTGGCGGCCTTGCCTTCGATGCGAATATTATCGAAAGACACATTCATCGCAGCAGAGGGATCAACCACAAAACTATTAACAACCGACATCAAGGTTGCTTTACCACCGGCTAAAGAATTGCCGTTATCAAGCAAATCGGCGAGCGTAATACGATATTCTTTCCACACACCGTCTGCAGCCAGTGGCACACTCACGTCACTGACATTCGGCCAGCCGCTATCGATTTTTACCAATAACTTTGCACCCTCTGCTTTGCTATTCACTTTCACATCAAATACCAGCTCGCTCTCATCTGACCAATTGCTCATGTCAGCGGGATCGCCTTTGATTTTGAAATAGACGTTGCCATTAGCTCCGGTTTTTACCACATTCCACACTTCGCCGCGCCCCGCCTCGGCAACTTCTGAATGGCTGATTGCACTATCGGGATTGTAAGAATCAAACTGCAAAACACTCGCGAGATCATTGTCATACATTGTGAACAGTGGTGGGCCGGGCAGCTCTACTTTGCCGATAACCGGGCGTTTATGGCCAGCAACTAATTCAGCGTTTGCACCAATTGTCGCACAACCTTTTCCTGTTGATGGCGATGCACTGCACTGATAAACACGCACATAATCCACCAGCATTTTTTGCGGGAATACTGATTCGTCTACGCCCTTATTGTTGACGTTGCCAGCCCAGTTTCCACCGACTGCGAGGTTCAACAACATATGGTATTTAGAGAAGCGATCAAAAGGCGCGCCTACAGGTGCATCTTTCAAAGTACCGTCTTGCATATATTGACTGTACCAACCGGTGTCACGCTGGGTAGCGAAATGTACGTCATCCACATACCAGCGAATTTCGCCCTCTTCCCACTCCACGGCGTATTCGTGAAAATCATCTGCCGGGTTGGCATTGTTAGGCAATTTATAATCTGCACCAGAGTTCACATTGCCTGGCCAGTTGCGGCCAAAATGTAAGGTGCCGTGAACAGCGGCTTCGGGTTCGCTGCCATTAGTCACCACTTTTAAATTCACCGCTTCCATAATGTCAATTTCACCGCTGGACGCCCAGGTTCCGTAAGGTGAATTGGTTGGCAGCATCCAGATCGCCGGCCAGGTGCCTTGTCCGAAGGGTAATTTGGCGCGAATTTCAAAACGACCAAAGGTCCATTCTTGAATATTTTTAGTGCGCAGACGCGCGGACGTGTAAGGCAGAGTTTTAGTGCTGGCGCTGTCGCCTTCCGGTGCATCTGAACCGGTAAAATCTTCGCGTTGCGCCACAATGTTTAATGCCCCATCGGCAACAAATGCGTTGACCGCGCGATCGGTATAACACTGCTGTTCATTGTTACCACCACCCCAGCAGTTTTTTTCAAAATTCCATTTACTGGTATCGATAGTCGCGCCATTAAACTCATCGCTCCAAACCAACTCCCATGTTGCTACCGCCGATGAACTGCTTGCAGCGGTTGAGGATGGTGCAACAGATGAAGGCGCTGCCGATGACACTGCAGCACTGGATTTGTTGTTGCTTCCACCGCCCGACCCACCACAACCAATCAATCCCATCACGGCAAGACCGATACAGAGTTGGGGCAAGCCCTGTTTAATACTGTATTCGCGATTTTTCATATAGACCTCTGTTGTTATTGTTAAATAATTACTCTGCGCAGGCCGGTGCCGCAGCATTTTTTTCGATGCGTACGTTGTAAATGGAAACATCCAAAGTGCCCGCCGTGCTCAACATAAACGGCGCGAGAACCATATCCAGCTTCACGCGTTTTTTCGCAAAACATTCCAGTGCGATACTAATACTAGTCCATTCTCCGACTGCGGCCGCATTCAATTGTTCAGTCACGGGAATTTCACCAACACAATCGCTGCCACAATACATACCCAGATTCACCGCCGCGTTTGGTTTTGCATTTACTTTCACATCAAATACCAAGGCGCCTTTGTTTTGCACGTACGCAGAAAAATCAGTGCGCGTCGTTGAACCCAAGCTTACAGTTGCTTTCGCTGTGCCATTAAATTGCAGACGACGTGTATCTTCTTGCACCTGTTTATCTTGCGATGACACTACGACTGCGCCCAACTCACCACGGCTGGTGGTAACGGGCAACATATTGTTCATATGATCAAGCAGCACCAGCGTCCAGGGGTTTATCACGCGTTGATTAAAAATAGGCGCAGTGTCGGGAGCATCGGCTGCAACCATTTGCGCAGCTGTTTCATCCAGCACATCAGTTTCGATTTTGTCGCTATAAGTCAAACCGAAATCGTAAGCAAATTGTGGCTTGTAATCTGTATCACCGAGATTCAATGGCGATTGTGCAGGCGATGCTGGCCAAGAGAATGGTAACTTGCCTTTTACATCAAAATTCACTGAACCATCGGCTTTAGTTAACACCACATCTGCGATACCAACACCTTCTGAACCTGGCAACCAAACCACCGCAAATGCATCAGACGCGTTGATAAAATTATTCGCCCACAGTGGACGGCCGGTAATAAATAACGAAACTACTTTGATGCCATCCGCTTTCAATTTTTTCAGCAACGCAAGGCTGGCTTCATTTTTATAAATCAGGCTACCTATATCACCTTGCATTTCCGCATAAGGGTCTTCACCAAAAATCACAAAAGCAACATCAGGTTTTTCGCTGTAGCTGCCATCAACACTCAGCACTGCTGAACCGCCCGCCGCTTTTGCCGCATCGGCGATACCCTGATAAATCGACGTGCCGCCCGGGAAATCCGCATTGACATTGCCAGTGCCTTGCCAGGTGATGCTCCAACCACCGGATTGTTTGCCGATATTGTCTGCACCATCGCCGGCCACCAAAATTTTACTCGTGGCTTTTACCGGTAATGTTTGGGCATTATTTTTTAACATGACAAGAGATTCACGTACTGCTTGGCGCGCAATGGCGCGATGCTCGGGCGAACCAATCACTTCTTTTTTACCTGCAAGTTCACGTGTTGATGGCGCACCTTTTTCAAATAAACCGGCACGCAATTTCACGCGCAAAATACGCGCTACTGCATCATCCAAACGCGCCTGCGAAATTTCGCCACTTTTTACCTGCGCAAGGGTGTTGTGATACAACTCTTTCCAATTCGCATCCGGCGACATAAAAATATCCAAACCGGCATTAATCGCTTGCGGGCAACTCACGGGAGTACAACCGGAAACAAACGCATGGCCATTCCAATCGCCTACCACCAAGCCATCAAAACCCATTTGGTTTTTTAACTGATCGGTGAGCAAATATTTATTGCCGTGCATTTTTACATCTTGCCAACTACTGAACGATGCCATCACCGTTTGTGCGCCCGCTGCCAATGCAGTTTCATAACCAGCGTTGTGAATTTTTACCAATTCTTCTTCACTGATCTTGGCATCGCCGCGATCCTGCCCACCTTCAGTACCACCATCCGCCAGAAAATGTTTTGCAGTAGCGATGACATGGCGCTCGCTCAACAGATCCGCGCCCGCAACACCTTGCAAACCTTCTACCATTTTTCCGCCGTAGGATTTTACGACCGCCGGATCTTCCGAATAGGATTCATAGGTGCGACCCCAACGATCATCGCGCACCACGGCGAGTGTTGGCGCGAAACTCCAATCGATTCCTGTCACCGCAATTTCCGCCGCTGTGGCAGCGCCAATTTGTTTGATTAATTCAGGATTGCGTGTGGCTCCTAGGCCGATGTTATGGGGGAACAAGGTTGCGCCAATAATATTGTTGTGGCCATGAACCGCATCGGTTCCCCACATTACCGGCACTGGCACACGGCCACCTTCGGTGCTCATGGATGCGTTATAAAAGGCATCGGCCAGCGCGATCCAATCCTCAACTTTTGCATGTTTGTTTTCACCGGGAAATGAACCGCCGCCATTCAAAATCGATCCCAGCGAATATTCAGTGACATCCGCTGGCGTCACCAGGCGTAATTCCGGCTGGATTAATTGCCCTACTTTTTGCTCAAGGCTGAGCTTGCCTAACAGCTCGGTAATTTTTGCTTCGATTGCCGGATCTTTTTTTACTGCACTTTGTACGCGAGGCCAAAGCGATGTTTCGGCGGCAGGGGCAGACTTACTCGTTTCAGTTTCTGCTGTGGCTGTTTCATTTGCTTTTTTTTCGCATCCACTTAAAGCGGCACCCACTACTAAACAGAGGGTCACCAAACTGCAGGCTGCCAGAGCACCCGGCTTATAAAAATTGGGCATAAATTACCTCGCCAAAAAACGTTGTTGTATGAGTATTGTTGTTGTCTGAGTCAGGAACAGAGGCTGATTGAAGAACAAAAACGATCCCTGAAGAAAAAAAGCCCCCGCTTTCTACTGAGAGGAAGAACGCGGGGGCTAAGCAAGGAGAGCTAACAAGAATAGATAGGGTTGGCATTGTGTACCTAACCAGCCTTGCTAACACCCGTGGGGACCTGACATCACCCAAGGGTTCGTCTGCCAATCAGTCATCACGATTGGCAACCATTCTTGTGCGGCTCAACCACGGGCACAGCGCAAGAAGGTGTTGAGTGATAGTGCCATCAGGTGCCAATCAGTGTCGTCCCACTTTTGAGGATTGTGGAACATGGGGCGCTTCACTTTTTGTTGGTGAGGACTATGGCAATCCGTTCTGATAAATCGGGGCAAAGATTACTCATACTCGCTGGCAACGGGGCAAATAGCCACCATAGCCACTTGGCACAGCTGATTTTTCAGCCGTGCCAGATTGAGCACCAGAGCCAATAGCTGTCTAAATTTTTTGGAAGGAAAATTCTTTCAAGCGGTTTAGCAACGCGCGATTGGAGGGCAAATTGGTAGCCGCCAAGTGAGACTTTCGGTTGTTGTCATTAAACAAACGGCCGGCGGCGTCTGCTTCTTGTGCTGAAGCGCGGCGCGGTAGAGAAGAGGCTTGGGAGGTAAACCCCATACCGTAGAGAACATATTGGTAACTCGCCCAAGGAAACATTTCGTCGCCGCGAATATCGTGTTTCCACGGAACCTGATAGCGCCACAACTCCAACAATTCACTTAAGCCTTCCGGCATGGTGGATGCGCGGTAGTGATCGCGCCAGTAATCCGTATCGCTGCGCTCGCTCAACACGTAATGCAGTTTGAGAAATTCAATAATGCGCTGCCAATTAGCACTGAACTTTTCATTAAATCGTTTTGCCGTGATGTCCATTACCGCGCGATTCGCGGGAAGTTGTTCACTGATCATCTGCGCCGACAACTCAATTAATACCAACGCCGTTGCTTCCAGCGGCTCAATAAAGCCCGCCGCAATTCCTACGCCGACACAGTTTTTATGCCAGAATTTTTCGCGATACCCTGGTGTGAACTGCAATTTGCGAACAGTCAACTTGTCAAACGCGGCCTTGCCAATCACCGGTTCAATATACGCGCGCAGATTCGCTTCTACTTCGGCGTCTTTCGTATGCGCACTGGAAAAAACATGACCGACG